>JACDBE010000154.1 GCA_013695075.1 Acidimicrobiia bacterium | reverse complement strand
GGCCTATCTGTGCGATCCCGAAGTACGCGACCGCACTGCCGCCCGAGGCGACGACGCCGACGACCTGACCCGGCTCTACTGCCGCCTCGTCAACGAATCGATCCGGGACCGACCCGACGGAATGGTGGCGGCGATCCACCTGTGTCGCGGCAACTTCGAGCGCCTGGGTGTCCCAGGGCGGCTACGACCCGGTGGCCGAGATCATGTTCAACCAGATGGAGGTCGACGCGTTCTTCCTCGAATACGACGACGAGCGTTCGGGCGACTTCCGTCCGCTGCGCTTCATGCCCGGGGACAAGACCGTGGTGCTGGGGCTCATGAGCTCCAAACATCCGCGCGTCGAGGACGCCGACGAGATCAAGCGTCGCATCGACGAGGCGGCGGTCTACGTCCCACCGGACCAACTCGCCCTCAGCCACCAGTGCGGCTTTTCGTCAACGGCGCACGGCAATGCCATTCCCCCTCCGACCAATGGCGCAAACTGGCGCGCACGGTGGAGGTCGCTGGCGACGTGTGGGACTACGAGCCGTGACGCAGATGGCTGCGCAGCAGCCGGGTGAAACTCTCGGGTTGTTCCATGTTGGACAGATGGGCGGCGTTCTCGATGATCTCGAGCCGGGCATGAGGGATGCTCGCCGCCAGCCACTCGGCGTCGTCACGAGGAGTGGACACGTCATCGGTTGCCCCGATGACAAGGGCCGGCGTCTCGATGCGACCCACCTCGGGTCGTAGGTCGGCACCGGCGAGCACACGGCAGGCGGCCACATACGCGTCGGGGTTCGTGGATGAGAACATCGCCAGTGCCTGTCGCCAGGTGTCCGGATCACGTTGGGCGAAGCCGTCGGTGAACCAGCGACCGACCACTTGAGCGGCCATCCCCTCCATGCCGTGCTCCCGGATGGCGGAGATGCGATCTGCCCAGCCCTGGGCCGAGCCGATGCGGGCCGCCGAGTTGGCGATGGTGACGGTGAGCAATCGGTGGGGGTGATGAATGGCCGCCCACAGGGCGACCTGACCCCCCAGCGACACCCCGCACAGATGAAACCGGTCGAGGCCGACCACCTCGGTCACGGCGAGCACGTCCGCACCCAAGGTGTCGAGGTCGTAGCCGGAGGTGGTCGGCGGCGACTTTCCGTGGCCGGGCAGATCGGGTAGCACCAGCAGGAAGTCCTCCGCCAGGTCGTATTGGCGCCGCCACATCTCCGAGGAGGTGCCGAGGGAATGGAGCAGGACGAATGGAGGGGCGTCCTGCCGGCCCTGCTCGGTCCAGGCGAGAGCCATACGCTTCACCCCACTACGTCGCGGTAGGCAGCGAGTACCGCATCGATCAAGGCGTCGGTGTCGGGGGCCGCTGATCCCGCCTTCTCGGCCATCCGGGCCTCGTCGACCTCCAGGGAGGCCAATCCGGCGCCCATGGCAGCCACCGCGGCGGCCCCCGCCTGGAAGGCGATGGGCAGCATCGCTCCCTCGGCATGCCACCCCCCGAGGGACCGCTCCCGTTCCGGCGGCGGCGCCGACACCAAGCCGGTGACGGCGACGCCACACACCTGGCCAGCGGCGATGGCCCGGATCGAGTCGATGGGATTGCGCTTGTCCGGCATCGACGATGACCGGCCCGGACGCACCCGCACCTCACCACCTTGGGCGAGCAGCGCCACGTCGACGCCGATCTTGGCCATGGTCGATGCCACCCCGCCCACGAACGCGGCGATCTCCGCCACCACACGACGGTCGGTATGCCACGGCGCCACCGGCACGATCAGCCCCAGTCGGGTAGCCATCTCCTCGGCGACTGCCGGCCACTTCGGCCCGTAGGAGGCGCCATCACCCACCGGGCCTCCCAGCTGGAGGGGCAGGCGCGAGTCGAGGTCGGCCATGCGGTGGATGTGATCGAGGACACCCGACAACCACAGGGCGGTCTTGGCCCCGAACGTCGTTGCCCGAGCGTCTTGCAGAAAGGTGCGTCCCATGACGGGAGTGTCCCGGTGGGCATCGGCCAGCTCCACCAGTCTCTCCGCCATCACCGTCAGAGGCACCCCGAGCACCTTGAACCCCTGGCGGACCTGCAGCATCGTGGCGGTGTCGACCACGTCCTGAGT
>JACDBE010000151.1 GCA_013695075.1 Acidimicrobiia bacterium | reverse complement strand
TCGGGGACGTCAGGTAGTAGCCGTCCTATGGCGTGCCCTCCGCGTCGTGGTGCGATGGCTGTGAAGGTGGGACAACGCCCCGGCGATGGCGGCTTTGGCGGCCCGGTCGTCACGATCGACCAGGCTCAAGATGAGGCCACCCTGGGTGGCGGCGATGGCGAAGGCAGCCAGCCTCTCGCAATCGGCAGCAGCGTCGAGCCGGCCCTTCTGCTGCTCGTCGCCGAGGAATCGGGCGACCCGTCCCCGCAGATGGGCCAGCGCCTCGCCGAGCCGGGCTCGGGCCGCCGACTGCTCGGGCTGAAGGCTGTAGGCGGCGGTCCCGATCGGGCAGCCCCGCTCGAAGTCGAAGCTGCGTTGGGCATCGAGATGGCTGTAGAGGTACACCTCCAACTCGTCCCACGAACCGATCTCGGGCCCGGCCACGTAGTCGCGATGCCGGCTGAGCACGCGCTCCACCAGATCGTCGACCCCGTCGAAGTGTTGGTAGAACTGGCCCTTGCCGGTCCCCGAAGCCCGCAGCGCAAACTTGTCAAGCGCCGCTTGGGAAGCACCTAGGTCTGGAGTGCTCTCCGCCTACGAGGCGGGCTTCTCCCACACCGAGACGTGCTTGCGGCTGTTGCTGGTGAACGGCTCGTGCCGCCATCCACCCCAGCGCTCCCGCAACCTCATGCCGGCGAGCTGCGCCATCAGGTCCAGCTCGGCGGGCCACACATAGCGGAAGGGGATCGACATCCTCTCCAGCCATCCGTTGACCGGACGGACATGATGCGAGGTCAGTCCCTGATTGGCAATGTCGTACTCGTCGATGCCCCACTGACTCTCGCTGGCCTGGAAGACGTGGTGGGTCTCGCCCGGTGGCAGCCGCTGCAGATCGGGCACACCGACCTCGATCACGAAGCAGCCACCGGGCTGGAGATGCGCCGCCGCGTTCCTGAAGCACGCCACCTGCGCCGCCTGCGTCGTCAGATTCATGATGGTGTTGAACACCAGGTAGGCGAGGGAGAACGAGCCGTCGACCCTGGTGGTGGCGAAGTCGCCGATGGTCACCCCGATGCGGTGTCCGCCCGGCTTGGCCCGCAGTCGCGCCACCATCGCCGCCGACACATCGATGCCGTGAACCAGCACCCCCCGTTCCGCCAGCGGCACGGCGATCCGACCGGTCCCGATCCCCAGCTCAAGGGCACCGCCGTCGCCGGCGCGTTCGGCGAGGAAATCGACGGTGCCGGCGATGACCTCTGGCTCGAACTCTTCCCCGGTGGATACGTCGTACCTGCTGGCAACGTCCTCACCGAAGTAGCCATCGTCATCCACGCCCGAGATGGTAAGCGACGCCATCCAACCTCAGGTTCCTACATGTCGTGGTGACACGTAATCCGCTGAAGTACGCGGGACCCCGATCCAACATCAGCGGATTACAGGTCGTGGTGACATGCCACCGCCTTAGGTTGGATGGGTCCCCAGCGCCACCGCCGCCAGCCGGTCGAAGACGACGCCGCTGTTGGCGAGGAACCGCTCGGAGTCGAAGCAGGCTGCCAGGGCTTCCTTGTCGAGGGTGACCTCCGGGTCGGCGGCGAGCAGATCATGGAGCGTGCCGCCCTCCTCCCACGCCATCATGGCGTTGCGCTGCACGATGCGGTAGGCGTCGTCGCGGGTCATCCCCTGCTCCACCAGCGCCAGCAGCACCGCCTGGGAGTAGACCAGACCCCGGGTGGCGTCCAGGTTGGCGGCCATGCGCTCGGTGTCCACCACCAGCCCGGCCACCAGCCGGTTCATCCGCTCCAGGGCGAAGTCGGCCAGCAGGCAGGCGTCGGGCAACGCCACCCGCTCCACCGATGAGTGGCTGATGTCCCGCTCATGCCACAGGGCGACGTCCTCCAGCCCGGCGCCGGCGTAGGCGCGCAGCAGCCGGGACAGACCGGTGATGTTCTCGGCGGCGATGGGGTTGCGCTTGTGGGGCATCGCCGAGGAACCCTTTTGCGCCGCCCCGAAGGACTCCCCCACCTCGGCCACCTCGCTGCGCTGCAGGTGGCGGAGTTCGGTGGCGAATCGCTCCAGCGACGACCCGATCAACGCCAAAGTGGACAGGAACTCGGCGTGCCGGTCGCGGTGGATGACCTGAGACGATGCCGGCTCGATCGCGATCCCGAGCCTTCGGCACACCGCCTCCTCGATGGCCGGCGGGGTGTGGGCGTAGGTGCCCACGGCCCCCGAGATCTTGCCGACGGCCACCGCCTCCCGGGCCCGGAGCAGCCGATGGTGATCGCGGGCCAGCTCGAATGCCCAGGTGGCCAGCTTGAGCCCGAAGCTGGTGGGCTCCGCCCAGATGCCGTGGGTGCGCCCCACCATCTCGGTGGCGGCGTGCTCTACGGCGCGTGCCCGCACCGTCTCGAACAGGGTCGCCACCCTGGCAAGCAGTAGATCGGACGCCTCCGCCAGGATCACCCCGAGCGCGGTGTCGAGCACGTCGGAGGAGGTGAGCCCGTAGTGCACCCACTCCCCGCCGCTGTCCACCGAACCCGCCAGCACGTCGACGAAGGCGGCCACGTCATGGTGCGTCTCTGCCTCCCGCTGCTTCCAGGCCACCACATCGACCTCGGGAGCTCGGCGCAGCGCCGCCGCCGCCTCCTCGGGAGCCACGCCCCGCTCCGCCCAGGCCTCCACCACCAGGGTCTCCACCTCCTTCCACACCGCCAGCTTGCGACCCTCTGACCACACCGCCGCCATCTCGGGCAGCGTGTAGCGCTCGATCACCACGAGTCCCGATACTCGGCCAACTTGGCGGCGACGGCGGCGTCGGTGACCCCGACGATGGCGGCGGCCAGATAGGCGGCGTTGGCCGCCGAGTCGACTGCCACAGTTGCCACCGGGATCCCGGTGGGCATCTGCACCGTCGACAACAGCGCATCGAGGCCGCCCAACCCACCGGCGGCGATGGGTACCCCGATCACCGGTAGCGTGGTGTGGGCGGCGACGGCACCGGCGAGGTGGGCCGCCTTGCCCGCCCCGCAGATGATGGCGGCGAAGCCCTCGTCGCGGGCGGCGGAGGCAAATTCGGCCACCCGGCGCGGGGTGCGGTGAGCGGACATGACGTGCACCTGGTGCTCGATCCCCAGACTGGCCAGCACCTCGGTTGCCGCCTGCATCAGCGCCTGGTCCTTGTCGGACCCCATCAGGATGGCGACCTTGCTACCCACTGGCGATGTCCTTGCGGTACTGCTTGCCGGGAAAGTCGACGGTCTCGGCGGCGACGTAGGCGGCGGCGCGGGCAGCTGTGATGTCGGCGCCGATGCCCACCAGGTTGAGCACCCGTCCCCCGCCGGTGACAAGACGGTCGCCGTCGTCCCGGGTGCCGGCGTGGAACACCAGCACGTCGTCGTCCACCCGATCGAGCCCGCTGATGGGATCGCCGGCGACGACCGGCCCCGGGTAGCCCGCCGCCGCCAGCACCACGTCGACGGCAGCCCGGCGCGACCAGCGCAGATCACCTGCTGCCAGCTTCCCGGTAGCAGCATCGGCCAGCAGCGGGAGCAGATCGTCCTCCAACCGGGGCAGCACCACCTGGGTCTCCGGGTCGCCCAACCGGCAGTTGAACTCGAGTACACGCAAGCCGTCATCGGTGAGCATCAACCCGGCGTACAGGAACCCACGGTAGGGGGTGCCCTCGGCCGCCAGTGTCCCCAGCACCGGTGCGATCACCTCGCCCATGGCACGGTCGACCAGATCGGTGGGCAGATCGTCCACCGGGGAGTAGCACCCCATGCCCCCGGTATTGGGACCGGTGTCCCCGTCGCCCAACCGTTTGTAGTCGCGGGCGGGCTGGAGGGGGACAGCGGTGATGCCGTCGCATATGGCGAACACCGACACCTCGCGACCAGCGAGGTGCTCTTCGATGACCACCGTGTTCCCCGCCTCACCGAACCGGCCGGCGGCGCAGTCGCCGACCCAAGCCACGGCGGCGTCGAGGTCCTCGGTCACCAGGACCCCCTTGCCGGCGGCCAGCCCGTCCGCCTTCACCACGTACGGCGGACCCACCAACTCCAGCATCATCCCCCCAGCTCCGGCAGCGGCTGACCCCTGAAGAATGATGCTCAGAGGGGAGGTGACACCGGCGCGCTTCATCACCTGCTTGGCGTACGACTTGGACGACTCCAGCCGGGCGGAGTCGGCGGTGGGGCCGAAGGCGGCGATCCCCTCCCGGCTCAGGGC
Source organism: Acidimicrobiia bacterium (assembly GCA_013695075.1). Lineage (GTDB taxonomy): Bacteria > Actinomycetota > Acidimicrobiia > Spongiisociales > UBA5794 > JACDBE01. Next base: position 1,649 of record JACDBE010000151.1, on the reverse strand, counting down.
ATCAACGACCCCGGCGGCCAGGGGTTGTTCCGGACCGACCACCACCAGGTCGATGTCGCGCTGGCCGGCAAGCGCCACCACGGCGGCGACATCCTCGGCGGCCACCGAGGGCACGATCTCGGCGACGGAGGCCAGCCCGAGGTTGCCTGGCGCCGCCACCAGATGGTCGAGATGCGGGCTGGCGGCCAGCTTCCAGCCGATGGCGTGTTCCCGGCCCCCTCCCCCCAGCAGCAGCACCCTCATCAGTTCAGCTCCGGTGCAAGGTGGCCGACCGCCCCGGGCCTACCGACACCATGGTCACCGGCACCCCCGCCAACTCCTCGACGTACTCGACGTACTGCTGGGCCTCCTTGGGAAGGTCGTGGTAGCTGTCGACGGTCGAGATGTCGGTGCTCCATCCGGGCAGATCGTCGTACACCGGGTGGCAGTTGTACAGGACCCGCTGCTGGCGGGGGAAGTCGTGGTAGCGGATGTCCAGCGAGTCGTAGGCGGTGGCCACCCGCAACGTCTCGAAATGCGACAGCACGTCGAGCTTGGTTAAGGCGAGCTCGGTGATGCCGTTCACACGCACCGCGTAGCGCAACGCCACCCCGTCCAGCCAGCCGCAGCGGCGGCGACGCCCGGTGACCGTGCCGAACTCGCCGCCGATCTCCACCATGGCCTCGCCGATGGAGTTGTCCAGCTCGGTGGGGAAGGGACCGCCGCCCACCCGGGAGATGTACGCCTTGGCCACCCCGAGCACCCGGTCGATGGCCGTCGGACCGATCCCGGCTCCGGCGCAGGCGCCGCCGGCGGTGGGGCTGGAGGAGGTGACGAACGGGTAGCTGCCATGGTCGATGTCGAGCAGGGTGCCCTGGGCGCCCTCGAACAGCACGGTGCGCCCGTCCCGGATCGCCTCCCAGATGAGCAGCGAGGTGTCGGCGACGTGCGGGTGGAGACGGTCGGCGTACCCCAGGTACTCCTCGGCAATCGGGCCGGGGTCCATGGGCAGCTGGTTGTACACCTTGGTCAGCATCCGGTTGCGGTCCTTGAGCACCGCCTCCAGCTTGGCCCGGAAGATCTTCGGGTCGAACAGGTCCTGGACCCTGATCCCCTGCCGGGCGTACTTGTCCATGGCGGCCGGGCCGATCCCCCGCTTGGTGGTGCCGATCTGCTGGCGGCCCAGGTAGCGCTCCAGCACGGCGTCGAGCTTGCGGTGGTAGGGCATGATGAGGTGGGCGTTGGCCGACAGGCGCAGTCGGGACGGGTCGACGCCGCGGGAGGCCAGGGTGTCCATCTCGTCGAGCAGCACCCCGGGGTCGACCATGCATCCGTTGGCGATGACCGGGGTGACGTTGGAGTAGAGGACCCCGCTGGGGAACAGGGTGAGGGCGAACCGCTCGCCGTCGACCACGATGGTGTGCCCGGCGTTGTTGCCACCCTGGTAGCGCACCACCAGATCGGCGGTCTTCGACAGCACGTCGGTGATCTTGCCCTTACCCTCGTCGCCCCACTGGGCGCCGACGACGACGGTGGCTGTCATGAGGGCACGCTCCGGGGGCCGCGCCCGCCAACAGCACGCCAGTCAAACGATGTAAGGAGAAGGTCGACGACTTCGCCATGGTGATTGGAGACGACGTCGGCCGGAACGATCACGTAGGAGGTCGGTC
>JACDBE010000120.1 GCA_013695075.1 Acidimicrobiia bacterium | reverse complement strand
CCCAGGAGGAGCTGGAGGAAGGCCAGCGTCGGCCTTGCTGCTGGCCGGGCCGCAAGCACCGCGACCGCAACGGCGGGTAGCGGCGTTGGCGCTCAGGCAATTCCCGTGCATCTTCTGCGACATCGTGGCCGGAGCCGCACCGGCCAGCTTTGTCCACCGCGACGAGCTGGTGAGCGCCTTCCTCGACATTCGTCCTGTCACGCCTGGCCACCTTCTGGTTATCCCCAACGAGCACGTCGTGTTCACCCACGATCTGCCCGATGCGACTGCCGATCGACTCTTCGCGATAGCCCGAGGCTTGGCCCGCAGCCTGCGCTTCGCTGACGCCGTCCGCGCCGATGGCACCAACCTTTTCGTGGCCGATGGCGAGGCCGCCCAGCAGGAGGTCTTCCACGCGCACCTCCATGTGATTCCGCGCTTTGCTGGCGATGGCTTCGTCATCGATGCCGCGGCGTGGCGTGAGCCGCAGCCGACCCGCCAGCAGCTCGACGAACTCGCCGCACGGATCCGCAACCTCCGCCCTCCAGGGGCTGCCGATCGTTGACTCGGCCGTGATCAGACTCGCCTCCGCACGATCGGCGGGCGGGCGCTGCGGGTCGGTAGCCTGCGTCACGAGGGAGGTGCCATGACCCGCGGCGGGTTCCGGGTCGCCTACGCCACCATGACCGCCGACGACGAGGCGCTCCATGCCGACTTCGACGACGGTATTGCCGAGGCCCGCCGCCGGCTCGGCGCCGACCATGGTTTCGTCATCGACAGTGCCGCCCGCACCGGCGACGGCTGGTACCAGGAGCGGTCGCCCACGGACAGCAACGTCGTGGTGGGTCGCTACGCCCACGCGACGGCGGGTGACGTTGACGAAGCCGTCATCGCCGCCGGCCGGTTCGCCTCCCGCTGGGCGGCCATCCGGTGGCAGGAGCGCGGGGGGTGCTTTCCGGCGCCGCCGACCTGATCAGCGAGCGGCGCAATGTGCTGGCGGCGCTGATGGGGATCGGGGTGGGGAAGAACCGGCTGGAGGCGCTTGGCGACGTCGAGGAATCCTCCGACCTCATCCGCTACTACTGCCACCAGATGGAGGACCACGACGGTTTCTCCGTCCCCATGAACCGGCTGTCGCCCGCGGAGGCCACCTTCGACGTGATGCGCCCCTACGGGGTGTGGGCGGTGATCAGCCCCTTCAACTTCCCCATGGCGCTCGCCGCCGGCCCGGTGGGGGCCGCTCTCATCGCCGGCAACACCGTGGTGCTCAAGCCCTCCAACCAGGGTGCCCTCCTCGGTCTGGAGCTGGCTCGGGCCCTGGCCGACGCCGGGCTACCTGCCGGGGCCTGCCATGTGGTCACCGGCTCCGGGCCGGAGGCGGGGGCGGCCCTGGTGGCCCACCCCGGTGTCGACGGGATCACTTTCACCGGGTCGTACGAGGTGGGTATGGGGATCCAACGCAGGTTCGCCACCCGATGGCCCAAACCTGCCATCTGCGAGATGGGCGGCAAGAACCCGGTGGTAATCAGCCGCCATGCCGATCTGGATGCCGCCGCCGAAGGGGTGATGCGATCGGCGTTCGGGTTCGGCGGGCAGAAGTGCTCGGCGGCGTCGCGGGTGTACGTGGAGCGCCCGGTCGTCGACGACTTCGTGGACCTGCTGGTGTCCCGGACCGAGGAGATCGCCATCGGCGACCCCCTCGACCGCGGCACCTACCTGGTCCCGGTCATCGACCGAGCTGCGGTAACCCGGTACCAGGAGGCGGTGGCCGAGGCCGCCGTCTCCGGTGTGGTGCACACCGGTGGCCGGGTAATCACCGACGGCGATCTGGGGCGGGGCAACTTCGTGGCTCCTACCGTGGTCACCGCCGATCCGTCGTCGTGGCTGTGGCGGCGGGAGCTGTTCGTCCCCCTGGTGGCGGTGGCTCCGGTCGACTCCATCCACCAGGGCATCGACCGCGCCAACGACACCGAGTACGGGCTCACCGCCGGCTTCTTCAGCGAGGACCCGGCCGAGGTGGATCGCTTCCTGGAGCGGATCGAGGCTGGGGTGGTCTACGTCAACCGGCGTATCGGGGCCACCACCGGCGCCTGGCCAGCTGTCCAGCCCTTCGGGGGGTGGAAGGGCTCGGGCACCGCCGGCAAGGCCGGGGGTGGGCCCTACTACGTCACCCAGTACCTGGGCGAGCAGTCCCGCACCATCGTCGGTGGCTGACGGCGTGTCCTCGGTGTTCCGTCGCGGCCCCGGACCGCACCCGGTTGCGGTACGCGGCGAAGGAGTGTGGATCGAGGACGACGTCGGCAGGCGCTACCTCGACGCCGCTGGTGGCGCGGTTGCCGTCGGTGTGGGGCACGGCGACGCCGAGGTGGTGGCCGCCATCACCGCCCAGGCGGGCCGGTTGGCCTACGTCCACGGCACCGCCTTCACCACCACCGCCGCCGAGGCGTACGCATCCGCCCTGGCCCGGCTGCTGCCCATAGAAGACCCCAGGGTGTATCCGGTGAGCGGAGGTTCCGAGGCGATGGAGTCGGCGCTCAAGGTGGCGCGGTCCTTCCACGTCGCCCGGGGGGAAACCGATCGCACCGTATTCCTCGCCCGGCGCCGGTCGTATCACGGCAGCACCATCGCCGCGCTGGACCTCTCCGATCGCCCCAACCTGCGCCGCCCCTACGAACCGTGGTTGGGAGCGACGGAGCGCATCCCGGCGGTGTCCGAGTTCCGCTGCGAGAACCCCGACCATCCCTCCGGTTGCGCCGCCTGGCACGTCGCCGCCCTCGAGCGGGTTATCGACCAGGTTGGAGCCGGCCGGGTCGCCGCCCTCGTCGCCGAACCGATCGGAGGGGCCGCCAGCGGGGCCGCCATGCCCCCGGCCGGTTACTGGGACGGCGTCGCCGCCACCTGCCGCCGGCACGGCATCCTGCTCATCGCCGACGAGGTGATGAGCGGGTTCGGGCGGACCGGACGCTGGTTCGCTTGCGACCACTTCGGGGTGCGCCCCGACGTCCTGGTTGCCGGTAAGGGAGCTTCGTCGGGGTACTGGCCGCTGGGGCTGTGCGCGGTGTCGGGTGCCGTGCACGACGCCGTCGCCCCCGCCGGCTTCGTCCACGGGTTCACCTGGTCGCACCATCCGGTGGGTGCCGCCGCCGGGCTGGCGGTGCTCACCGCCATCACCGAGCGGGGCCTGGTGGAGGCGGCGGAACGACAGGGCAGGGTGCTGTCGGCCCGACTGGGCGCAACGCTCGCCGGGCATCCGCTGGTGGGCGACATCCGTGGGATTGGGCTGCTCATGGCCATCGAGCTGGTCGCCGATCGGGCGACGATGGCGCCGTTCCCCCACCGGGCCGGGGTGGCGGCGGCGGTGACAGCGGCGGCCAAGCGCCTCGGACTGCTCATCTATCCGTCAACCGGCTGCGCCGATGGCACCGACGGCGACCTGGTGCTGCTGGGGCCACCGCTGTCGATATCCACCGCCGAGATCGGGATCCTGGTGGACCGTCTCGCTGCCGCCCTCGACGAGGTTTCCTCCAATGCAGCCCTCACCGGGCGGTACCATGACGCCCAGCCAGAGAAAGGGCTTCGATGAGCAATCCGGTGCTGGAGCGCCGATTCGGCGGCAACCGTGCCGCCACCGCCGGGCTGGACGCCATGGCGGGCCAACTGCCCCCGGTAACCACCCCGGTCATCGGCGACACCATGTCGGTGGGCGGTGTCTCCCGCGCCACCGGCATCATGCTGGCCCTGGTGCTGGCCGGCGGGTTCGTCGGATGGAACCAGGTCACCGCCACCGATCCCCCCAGCCTCCCCGGGCTGTTGCTCCCTGCCGTCCTCGTCGGGCTGGGGCTGGCCATCGCCGGGATCCTCAAGCCGGCATGGGCCCGGTTCGTCGGCCCGCTGTACGCAGCCGTTGAGGGCTTCGTCCTCGGCGCCATCTCCCGGGTATACGAGTTCGCCTTCGCGGGGATCGTCCTCCAGGCGGTGATGGCCACCCTGGCGACGATGTTCGTGATGCTGGTGCTGTACGCCACCCGGACCATCCGGGTAACCGAGCGGATGCGCTCGGTGGTCATCGGCGCCACCGCCGGGCTGGCCCTGTTCTACCTGGTGGCGATCGTCATGAGCCTGTTTGGGGCGACCATGCCGGTGGTGTGGGACTCGGGCCCGATCGGCATCCTGTTCTCGGTCGCCGTCGTCGGGCTGGCGGCGTTCAACCTGCTGCTCGACTTTGAGCTGATCGAGCGCGGGGTCGCCTCCAGGGCCCCAGCCGGCTACGACTGGTTCGCCGCCCTCGGATTGATGATCACCCTGGTGTGGCTGTACCTGGAGATGCTGCGGTTGTTGTCGAAGCTGCGCGACTGATAAGCCAGAGCCCCGGGTTAGGGACACTCCGCCGGGGCCAGGGTGGGGTCGGGTTGCGGCTGGGTGGAGGCCCGCCCCGCCGCCAGCCGCAGCAGGTGGGCCACCCATCGCTCCACCACCGGGTGGCGGTGGTAGACGCCGTGACCCAGCGACGGAGGAGGAGGGTCCCCGGGGCGGATGGGCCCCCACGTCTCCGGGTCGCGTACCCGCACCTGGGTCATGGGCGGGGCGTCGTCGCAGCTGAGCAGCCGGCCGAGCACATCGGTGCGGGCCGCCAGGTGCAGCCAGCGGGTGTCGGCACCCCCTCGATCGATGGCCATGGCGGTCGCGATCCGATCGACGATGCCGCCGAAGTATGCCGGGAAGTGCCGCTGGTAGAGCATCACCAGCGGTGAGCCGCAGGTGAGCAGCCGCACTCGGCGGGGAGCCTCGACCCCCTGGAGCAGGGCGGCGGCGGCGATCACCGTGCCCTGGCTGTGCGCCCGAACCACCACCCCGATCGGTCGGGACCCGTCGGCGGCCAGAAAACCGAGCCGCCATCGCAGCTGGGGGATGGCCCGTTCGCCGTAGCACGGGGGGGCGAAGGGGTGGATGCGGCGGGGGAAGAAGGTGAGCACGTCGAAGACCGCCCCGATGCCGCGCCGTGCCTTGGGGTTGTTGAGCCCGGCACGGATGACGGCCACGGTCGCCACCGGCACCAGCGCCACCACCCAGCCGCTCAACGTCACCAACCACGGGAAGAACCGCCAGTTGTCGGCGTCCTGGATGCGGGAAACCCAAACGAACCCCACCAGGGCGGCGAGGATCACTCCTGCAGCCCAAGGATCGGCCCCGGTCACCAGCCGCTGCAGCCGCAGCTTCCTGGCCACCGTGCGCAGCCGCCGACCGCGGTCCTCGGGCGGCTCCAGCCCGAAGTCGTCCCGCACCGCCTTCTCGTCGGCGAGCGGGGTGCGGCGGAGCATGGCGACGCCCCCCAACACCAGGCCGGCCACCAGGATGAGGGTGACGGCGACAGCGGCGTCCTCGAACCAGATGGGGTAGCAGACGCTGCCGTGCACGCAGCTCGACGCTTCGCTGTGCCAGTACCGAGACGAGTCCGCCTCGCCGGTGCCGAACCAGTCGGCGACCCTGATACCCACCCCGGCCCACAGCGAGATGATCATGAACCATCCCAGGGCGTGGACGATCACCGGTGCAATCCGCAGGAAGCTGCGGCGGGCCGCCCGCCACACCACGACGGCGAGGAGGATGCCGAGGGCCAATTGGGCGGCGGTGAGCAGGGTGCTTGCGGGTATGAACCCCTCGAGGCGGGGAAAGCCGAGGCTGCGGGGGACCGGCCCGATGCCCACCGCGTGGGCAATCGCCAGGCCGAACAGGATCCAGGTCACGCCCCATCCGCCCCAGCGGAAGATGTCGCCATCGAGCCAACCCACCGGAGCGCTGGCCTCGACCCGCGGCGAGGCGATCGCCGCCAGCAGGACCAGGATCAGCCCACACCCCACCCCTACCAGCACGTAGGCCTGCCACGCCCAGGCGGCATCGGTGAGCTCGGCCACCGACAGGGCGAGCAGCACGGCGATGACGGCGATACCCAGCTGGAAGTGGAGCCGGCGCAGCCGCTTCACCGGGACCGCTCCCCGCCAGAACCAGGGGTGCTCCAGCCCGATCTCCAGGTCGTCGCCGCCCGGCCGGGGCGCCATGTCCTGCTGGGGAAGGTACTCCTCGAAGTTGCGGAAGCTGATGAGCCCGGCGGCCCACACCCCGAACAGGATCGCCAGCGGGATCAGCGCCGCCAGCGCCATCATCCTTCCCGGGTAGTCGCTCCACAACCCACCGGACAGGAAGGACATCCACCACCGCTGGCTGCGGCACAGACCGTTGAGCCAGCCGCACTGGTAGGCAACCAGATCCAGGGCCAGCTGGGCGTTCATGGTGACCAGGGTGACGGTGCCCAGCCCCGCCAGCAGCCGGGTCACCCCTCTGGCGAATCGGTGCCGTCCTTGCTCCATGGGGGGCAGCATCCAACCGGCCACGTTCATCAGGGCGTATGGCAGCAGCAGGAACCACAGTGCCCGGGCGGCGTCACCGGAGGTGAGCCCACCCCAGGAAAAGGCCTCGCGGGGGTATTCGTCGGGATCGAGACCGTCGTCGGGGTTGCGTTGGGGACCGATCTGGGGGCGGTAGAACCCGGCGAGCTCGTCTCCGGAGACCCGGGTGGGATGAAAGTCGCCGAGCAGGTCGGTGGGCGGGGCACCGCCGACGCCGTGGACGATCAGCTCAGTCGCCGCCACCCCCGTGCCCACCGTCGCCGCCTGCTTCTGGGGGGCATCGCTGTACAGGTCCTTGCCCAGCACCTCGACGTCCTTCCTCCGGGGTCGAGGCTACACCTCAGGCCCCCAGAGCCGAGGACAGGACGTGGAGGCGCCGGGGTGGTTCAGCCGACCAGGGCGGCGATGGAGACCCCGATCCCGCCGACGGTGTCGGCACCGAAGCGGTCCTTCTCCCTGGCCAGATCGAGGGGGAGGATGCGTGCCTTGGCGGCGAGCATCTCGTCGGTGATCAGCCCGGCGGGTACCAGCCAGCACACCTCGAACTCGATGCCGTCCGGGTCGCGACCGTACAGTGCCTTGGTGGTGGAGTGGTCGCTGGCGCCGACCAAGGCTCCGTGCTCCTCGAGCCGTCCTGCGATCCGTTCCAGCTCGGCCAGGGTGTCCACCTCCCAGGCGAGGTGATAGAGGCCCACCGTGGCTCGCCCGGCCTGGGAGCGGGCGGCACCGGGCACCTCGAACAGCCCGAGGTCGTGGTCGTTGTTCGACCCGGAGGCCCTCAGGAAGGCGGCGCCGCGCCGCCCGGCCATCTCGGTCAGCGGGGCGAACCCGAGGACGTCGTGGTAGAACTCCACGCTGCGGTCGACATCGCTTACGTACAGCACGGCATGGTTGAGGCGGTGGATCGGCATGGCGGCTCCTTGTGTTCGGGGTACATCGTAGTAACGTTGCTTGAGCGTTCAAGTATTCCCGAGGAGTGACGATGTCCCGCTGGCTGGACCCTGTGGAGGACCGAGCCTGGCGCAGCTTTCTCGAGGTGAGCGGGCGGTTGGAGCGGGTTCTCGACCGCCAACTGCAACGCGAATCGGGGTTGCCCCACACCTACTACATGGTGCTGGCGATGCTATCGGAGGCACCCGAGCGTCGGTTGCGCATGTCCGACCTGGCCGACATCACCACCTCGTCGCCTTCGCGCATCTCCCACGCCGTTGCCCGGTTGGAGGAGCTGGGCTGGGTGGAGCGCCTCCGCTGCCCCAGCGACCGCAGGGGGTGGCTGGCATCGCTCACCGATGAGGGTTTCGCCGTGCTGGAGCGAGCCGCCCCCGGCCATGTGGAAACAGTGCGGCGGGTGTTCTTCGATCCGCTCGACCACGCCCAGGTAGAGGCCCTGGCCGGCATCTGCGCCGACATGCTCCAAGCCCTCGACGCCGAGGAGGAGCCGGCACCCCGCCGCCTCCCGGTCTGAGCGGCCGAGACCCCGATCACCCGCCCAACATATCACCCGACTCGGGGCGTACTCTCGTTGTCAACACCGCCTGAACCCGCCCCACGCTGCTCGTCCTGATGGCGTCGGTCATTGATTCCTCCTGGGTAGCTGCCGCCTCCGGTGGCAAAGTTCCAGTTCTGGTGACGCCTGGCTTCGCCAATTGTCATCGATGGCAGCGTGGCCGGGAGCCGCTTGGTGGAACGGGCAGGGCTCACCTCTAGGCTTGGCCGATGCAGCGTGTCGATCCAGACCCCGCCAGCGATGAGCTCACCACGCTCAGCCAGTTCCTGGACTATCAGCGGGGAACGCTGGAGATGAAGGCGTCCGGGCTGTCCAAGGAGGAGATGGCGCAGACCGTCGCCGCCTCCACCCTGACGCTGGCCGGACTGGTCAAGCATCTGGCGCTTGTCGAGGACTCGTGGTTCCAGGACCGGTTTCTCGGTGCCGGCGAGCCGGAGCCGTGGGCCAGCGCCCCGTTCGACGAGGATCGGGACTGGGATTTCCACAGTGCCGTCGATGACGAGACCGCCGACCTGCTGGCGCTGTATCGCACCGCCTGCGACCGCAGCCGGGCCGCCGTCGCCGCCGCGGCATCGCTGGATGACCTGTCCGCCGAGCCGTCGCGCTCGGGCGAGCGGTACAGCCTGCGCTGGATCCTGGTGCACATGATCGAGGAGACGGCTCGCCACAACGGCCACGCCGACCTGCTGCGCGAGGCAATCGACGGCGCCACCGGCGAGTGAGGCGGCGACGGGTCCGGCGCGGGTCGTTAAGCGTGGCGACCGGTTGACCCCTCCCCCGACGGGGAGGGGTCAAGCATGGCCCCAGCGGGACGTCTAGCTGCAGCCCTTGGAGTCGCCGCAGTTGAGGCAGCGGTAGCAGCTGCCGTTGCGCACGGTGATGTGACCACAGGTGTCGCACAGCGGGGCGTCGCCCATCTTGTCTGCCAGAGCCTGCTGCACCGCCGCCGTCTGCACGTCCGCCGAGGTGACCGCCCGGTGCGACGCCACCGGTGCCGGCGCCACGGTGACGGCAGCTGTCGACTGGCCACGGGGAAGGTCGTCGATGTCCTCATCGGCGGCGTCGACGAACCGCGCCGCCGCCATCTGGGCGTCGATGTCACCCTCCATGGTCGCCTCCTCCAGCCCGAGTTGGACCCCGGCGTCGACCGCGATGCCCTTGGGGGGCTCGGGGAGATCGGCGCTGCGATCGGGCGGCACCTGAGCCAGCTCGTCGCGGTGCAGATACTCCACTCCCAGCGCCCGGAACACGTAGTCGACGATGGAGTTGGCCATCTTGATGTTGGGATGACCCTCCACCATGCCCCGCGGCTCGAACGTCTGGAAGGTGAAGGTATCGACGAACTCCTCCAGGGGAACCCCGTACTGGAGACCCTTGCTCACCGCGATGGCGAAGCACGACAGGATCCCCCGCAGGGTCGCCCCCTCCTTGGCCAGGTCGAGGAAAAGCTCGCCGAGCGACCCGTCGTCGTACTCGCCGGTGCGCATGAACAGCTTGTGCCCGCCGACCCTGGCCTCCTGGGTGTAGCCGGCTCGCCTTCCGGGGAGCAGGAACCGGGGTCGGGGCAGGTCGCAGTATGCCTCCGACGGCGATATCCCGGGACGGAACATCCCGGCGTGGATGGTGGTGTGCCCGGTGGTCACCAGCTCTCGCTCGGTGGCCAGGGCATCCTCCAGGCCCTCGTCCTCCTCCTCGGAAACCCCGTCGTCCGACTTGGCCGACAGCGGCTGGCTGGCCTTGGAGCCGTCGCGGTACAGCGCCATCGCCTTGAGGCCAAGCTCCCACGACAGCCGGTAGATCTCCTCGATCTCGTCGACGGTGATCTCGTTGGGCACGTTGGTGGTCTTGGAGATCGCCCCGGAGATGAACGGCTGGGCGGCCGCCATCATCTTGATGTGACCGGCGTGGTGGATGAACCGCTCCCCGATCCGCCCGTTCTTGTTGGCGGTGTCGAAGACCGGTAGATGCTCATCACGCAAGTGGGGGGCTCCCTCGATGGTCTGCCGGCCGCAGATGTGGTCGTTGGCCTGACGGATGTCGGCGTCGGTGAAGCCCAGCGCCTTGAGCATGTTGAACGACGGGGCGTTGTACTGCTCGGAGGTGAACCCAAGGCGTCGCATCGTCTCCTCGCCAAGCGTCCACTGGTTGAAGGCGAAGCGCAGATCGAACACGCCGGGGAGCACCGCTTCGATCTTGGCGATGTCGTCGGCGGTGAACCCTTTGGCGATGAGCGTCGCCGTGTTGACGTGCGGCGCCCGATACAGGTTCATGGTGCCGATGACGTACTCGAGGATCTGGTCGACCTGGTGGTGGTCGTATCCCAGCCGGTGCAGCGCCGGAGCGATGGACTGGTTGGCGATCTTGAAGTACCCCCCGCCAGCCAGCTTCTTGAACTTGACCAGGGCGAAATCGGGTTCCACCCCGGTGGTGTCACAATCCATCTGGAGCCCGATTGTGCCGGTCGGAGCGAGACAACTGGACTGAGCGTTGCGGTAGCCGTGGGTCTCGCCCAGTGCCACCGCCAAGTCCCAGGCGGTGTGCGCCTCCTCGAGCATGTCGGGCGGGCACAGCGCCTGGTCGATGCCCACCACATGGTGGGACACCCCGTCGAACTCGTCCTGGTCGGCACCGTAGGCGGCCCTACGGTGGTTGCGCATCACCCGCAACATGGCGTCTCGGTTCTCGTCGAACTTGGGGAACGGTCCCAGTGCCTGGGCCATCTCCGCCGAGGTGGCGTAGGCATACCCGGTCAGCACTGCCGTCAGCGCCCCGGCGATGGCCCGCGCCTCGTCGGAGTCGTAGGCGATGCCATCGCGCATCAGCAACGAGCCCAGGTTGGCGTAGCCCAGTCCCAACGTCCGGTAGTCGTAGCTGCCTTGGGCGATCTCCTTGGAGGGGAAGTGGGCCATGGTCACCGAGACCTCGAGCACGATGGTCCACAGCCGGATGGCGTGCCGGTAGGCATCGAGGTCGAAGGTGCCGTCGGCCCGTTCGAACGCAACGAGGTTCAACGAGGCCAAGTTGCAGGCAGTATTGTCGAGAAAAACATATTCGGAACAGGGATTTGTCGCTCGGATGCGGCCGCCGGCGGGGGAGGTGTGCCACTCCTGGATGGTGGTGTCGAACTGGACCCCGGGGTCGGCGCACTTCCACGCCGCCTCGGCGATTTGCCGCCACAGGGAGCGTGCCTTGAGGGTCTTCATCACGCGCCCGTCGGTGCGGGCGGTGAGGTCCCAGTCGGCGTCATCGAGCACCGCCTGGACGAACTCGTTGGACAGCCGCACCGAGTTGTTGGAGTTCTGCCCGGAAACGGTGGCGTACGCCTCCCCGTTGAAGTCCGAGTCGTACCCGGCGGCGACCAGCGCCCTGACCTTGTCCTCCTCGTTGGCTTTCCAGTTGACGAACGTCTCGATGTCGGGGTGATCGACGTCGAGGATGACCATCTTGGCGGCGCGCCTGGTAGTACCGCCCGACTTGATGGCGCCGGCGGCACGGTCGCCCACCTTCAGGAAGCTCATCAACCCCGACGACTTGCCACCCCCCGACAGCGGCTCGCCCTCCGCACGGATATGGGAGAAGTTGCTGCCGGTGTTGTGAATGGCGACGACGCCCGACTCACCGGCCAGGTAGTTGCTGTGACGGGCGACGGTGAGGTCATAGAAGTCGGGGTCGTCAGTGCATCGGCTGACGTCGGTGACGAAGGCCAGCGATTCAGCGATTCGTGCTAGCGAGCGGGTCATCTCGTCGTGACGATCGAGGACGGCGAGGGCACGCCCAAGCTTGAGGGGGTTGACGATGCCTTCGTAATGCAGCCGACCCAGGTGGAACGTCTCGTCACCAACCGGTAGCCGCATCCAGGTGCTCGGGTCGTGCTCACCGAATAGTTCGGCGGCGAGCCGGTCCGACAATGGCATGCAGTGATGGCGCTCATGGCGAGTCGAGGCGTCGAGCAAGTTCTCCCGGCGCGCCGGATGCGTCAGGTGCCCACCGAGCTCCAGCCGGAGATCGAATGACGTGGAGCGGCGTACGACCGTCGTCGTGGTGACCCCGCGATAGCGCCGGGTGCCACCTCCGAGGCCGTACACCGATGCCAGAGTGGCGACATCTTCGGCGAAGGCCGCCGACGCCGTGGTGTACATGGCGCGGCCGCCGGAGACGGTGCCGTCGGAGTCGATCAGTCCGGCCAGGAACCCGAGGACCTCGTTACGATCGAGAAGCCATACGAAGCGTGGCATGGCGAGGGTGTAGGTCTTCGGGCCCGGCTCGAACAGCGAGGCAAAGAACCCAGTGACGTTGCGGCCGTTATAGCAGAGGTGTTTGCCGTTGCTCCCCCGCCCATCAGACTGCAGCGCTGCCGTTTCTCCGAAGACACGGGCGACAATGGCCTGGACTCGTTCCAGGGCGGCCTCGGTCTCGTCGTGGAACCTGAGCCGGAACCGCCGGTACCTGTACTGCGACCCATATTTGTTCGTGGTGGTGTTCGATGTCACTCCCAGACTTCCGTCGCCCATGAAGTAGCCGACCAACCAGGCGAGATCGTGGTCGACCAGCACGTAACGGGTCTCGGTGGTGCCATGGAACGTCGTCTCGTATGGCAACACGATGGGCTCGGTTGCCAGCGAGTCGGCGGCAGAGCGGTTGGGGCCGATCACGGCATCGCCCTGACGCAACGCATCGGCCCGCCGCTCGACGACTCGCTCGCCATCCCAGGCGAGGAACGGGTGCCAGGCCGAGACGGTGACGCGGGCACCGGTGTCCAACGCAACCGTCACCTTGTCGTCGGTGGCGACGTCGTAGGACCACACCAGCTCGACCTTGTCCTGGGTGTACTCGCCCGTCTCTTCATCGACCGAAAGGGTGAACACCTCAGTGTCGCCGATGTCGATGTAGCGGCCCTTGCCGTCGAACTCCCTGATCGGACGACCCTCGGCGGCGAACCTCGCAAAGAGGTCACGGATCGGGATGAATCCGTCGCCGGCCACGTAGACCCGCGAATCCCCGGATGTGCAGCCGGAACCGAACTTGAACAGGCGCGCCTCGCGCACCCACAGGTCCATGATCCCGCCCTCGTTCACCAGGTCGTCTCCCACCGCTTGTATGAAACAGGCATGGGGGGCGGGGCGGGTGTAGGAGTCGGGGGAGGGGATCAGCTCCTCGGTGTCTGGGTCGACGTACCAGAAGCCCTGGGCTGGTCCGGTGATGCCGTAGGCGTGATTGAGCCCGGTGTTGAACCACTGCGGCGAGTTAGGGGCCGCCATCTGGTGGAGCAGCATGTAGGCCAGCTCGTCCTCGAAGGCGGCGGCGTCGGTAGGAGTGGCGAAGTAGCCGTGGTTCTCTCCCCACCACCGCCACGTCGCCGCCAGCCGGGCGATCACCTGGCGGGCGGAGCGCTCCGGGCCGAGCACCGGGTTGCCGGTCTCATCCACGATGGGCTGGCCGGCGCCGTCCATCTGGGGCACCCCCGCCTTGCGGAAGTACTTGGAAACCATGATGTCGGCGGCGACCTGAGACCAGGTGGTGGGGATCTCGGCGTCCTCCATCTCGAACACCACCGAGCCGTCGGGATTGCTGATCCGGCTGGTGCGCCGGCTCCACGCCACCGTTTCGTAGGGGTCCTGCCCCTCGACGGTGAAGTGGCGCTCGATGGTCAGGCCCGTGGTCTTGGTCGCCGCAGTCATCTGCCGTCCCTCCCGGTGGCGCCCACCGGATTGGGGCGCCTGCTCTCGTAGTTCGCATCCACAACATCTAGTGTCAGGGAAGTAACGACACCCCAGATATTGCGGAACCACAGTGTAGTTACAAGGCTGTAACTACGTCAAGGGTCTTTCCGGCAGGGCCGTTCATCTGGGGGTCGTTGGGGCAGGAGGGGTTGTAGTGGCCCCGGCGTCATCGCGCCAAACTCGGCGCCTGGAATTGTTTCGCGCCCGGCGTCCCGGATGAGTCCGTCGGGACGTCGATCAGAACCGGTAGCCGAAGACCTGCTCGTAGCGACGGTAGGCGCGCCGGGCCACCCAGCGGGCGGTGGCGTCGTAGCGGATCCGATACCCGGGGCGACGACGGGTCACGTTCACCCGTGGTACCTCCTGGCGGGGCAGCCCGAGGTCGTCCATGGCGGCATCGACACCACCCTGCAGGCTCTCGAAGCGGAGCAGCCGATCGAGCCCCAGGTACCTTGGCGAGATCGACCGACCTCGGCTCAGGGTTGCTCGGGGGAGTTGCCACACCGGGCGTCTAGTGAGGTGGAAGATCACCCACTCGGAGAAGCCGGAGTCGACGGCCACCCGCATGCTGGCGACGTACGCCGGTTGCTTGTGTACCCAGGAGGTGGGGTCGTCCAGCAGCGGGGCATACTCGCCGTGCATCTTGTCGTACAGCGACACCAGCGAGTCGTAGGGGTTGCGGATGGCTCCAAACACGTACAGGCGGTCCACCTCGTCGGCGGTGAGGAGACCGTGCTGCACCAGGTCGTCGGCTGAGGCGTGCTTGTCGCCGGCGGTCTCGTGTGACGCCGGGACACCGACGATCTCGGCACCGAACCGGGGCACCAGCAGCCCTTCCCCGATGGCGGTCGATCCGGTGCGGGGGTTCTGGATGAAAAGGAACCGGTGCTCCCGGGAGATGACAGCCACCGTGGAAGTCTATGGCGGGGAGGGCACCGTGACACCAACTTTGAGCGTCTCGCCCCGCATACCGGGGTCACTCGCTCAAGGTTTGCCCTGGGGGACGCCCGCGATCGGCCAGCACCGACCGCACCGCGATGATGTCGCCGGGCGAGGTGCCGGCGGCCCGCCAGTAGCAGTACCCGGTGGGGAGGAACCACACCTGGAACACGGCGAGTCCCAGCGCCCAGCTGAGCGGCGGGGGGATGGCCCGCTCGATGACCCCGGCGACGCCGCCGGTGAGGGCGTTGCCGATCGATCGCCCCACCCCGTTGGCCAGATTGCCCATCCCGTACACCGTGCCCCGATGCTCGGGCAGGTTGACGTCGGAGATCAGGGCGAACCAGTTCGGTGAGTTGGCCGACGTGAAGGCGAGGGCGACGACCGCCAGCAGGAAGGCACCGCCCACCCATGGGTTGGTGACCACCTCCGCCAGCACCTCGGGGATCAGGGCGAAGGTGCCGGCGCCTTCGGTGACGTCCAGACCACGCAACGGCAGGAACAGGAACGCCAGGAAGAACGGGATCGCCCCCAGGATCCCCACGGCGCTGATCAGGGCCCGCCCATCCAGCCGGCGCGCCTGGAGACGGTCGCCGAGATGTCCTGTGAGCACCGAGAACAGCGCCCCCACCTGGAAGATGGCGCCGAGCAGTCCCCCCACCCTGGTAGCGGTGGCGATGGAGTACCCCTCGGCGATCACCTTCTCCTGGTACAGCAACGGCACCCAGATCAGCGATCCGTACGCCATCTGCGCCGTCAATCCCTGGGCGATCAACCACCGGTTGGTGGGCCGGCGCGCCAGCGCCGGGACCTGGTCGGGCTCGATGGTGTAGCCGTAGTCGATGGAGGGATCGGCGTGCAGCCCACTGAGGGCCGGCTCGCTCCACCCACGGGGGGCCTCGAAGGTCACCAGATACAGGATGGCGAAGCCCGCACCGAGGGCGGCGATGGCCGCCATCGGCATCCGGAAGTCGTCGGCACCCAGCTGGCTGGCGAGCAGCCCACCGGACAATCCGCCGATCCCCTGCGACAGCCCCCACAGGCTCATCGCCAACCCGCGCCGGCGGGGCGCGATGAAATCGCTGATCACCGAGAACCCAATGGAGGCGACACTGCCCAGACCAACGGCGACCACCAGCTGGTAGCCGAAGAGCTGGCCGAAGGACTGCGCCGTCGCCGACAACCCGGACCCGATCGCCCATATGGCGGTGCCCGCCAGCAGCAACCGCTTGCGGCTCCCCCGATCGCCCAAGTAGGCCCACACCGCGGCGGTCATCGCCGACAGCAGGATGACGGTGCCGGTGAGCACCCCGATCGCCGCCGAGCTGGTGGACAGGGTCTCCCGCACCGGGATCACCATGGCCGGGATGAGGGCGGCGGCGGCGTTGTCCAGCGAGGCCAGCACAACGAACACCACCAGGGTGAAGCCGATGTGCCCCCGACCTCCCCACCAGGCGGGTCTAGTGGGAGCGGGGTCGGGCATGGGCGGCATTGTCGTCGCCAGGCGGTGCTGGTGGCGGTACCGAGAGCCTCCGCCCCGCGGCCGCCCCATGGGGGGCCGGCGCCGTATGCCGGGCCGTTAGCCTGCGGCGCCGTGACCGCCTCGCCGCACCGCCTGCCCGAACCGGGGTGGCGCCCCGACCAGGCCACCGTGGCCGCCGCCAACCTCACCGCCTTCATGGCCGAGTGCGGCCAACACGGGTATCCGGCGCTGCACCGCTGGTCGGTCGACGCACCAGGCGAGTTCTGGGGGGCGGTCATCGAACGACTGGGGGTGGTGCTGCGCACCCCGTACCGCACCGTCCTCGACCTGGCCGTCGGGGTGGAGCGTCCTCGCTGGCTGCCCGAGGCCCTGCTCAACATCGTCGAATCGTGCTTCACCGCCGATCCTGACCGAGTCGCAGTCGTGCATAGCCGTGCCGGTGCCCTTCACCGGGTCACCTACGGCGAGCTGCGCGGCGCGGTGCATGGGGCGGCCACCGGGCTGGGGCGCATCGGGGTGGGGGAGGGTGATCGGGTAGCCATCGCCATGCCGATGACCCTGGAGTCGGTGGTCGCCTACCTGGCGGTGGTGGTCACCGGGGCCGCGGTGGTGTCCATCGCCGACAGCTTCGCCGCCGAGGAGATCACCGCCAGGCTGCGCATCGGCCGGGCCGACCTGGTCATCACCCAGGACCGGACTACCCGCGGGGGACGGCACCTGCCCATGTTCGATAAGGTCGCCGCCGCCGGGGCGGAACGGGCGGTGGTGGTCGACACCGGTGCCGGGATCGAGCTACGTCCCGGCGACCGGTGGTGGTCCGACCTGCTCGACGATGAGACGCCGTTTTCCCCGGCCATCGGCGATCCCGACCGCATCAGCAACGTTCTGTTCTCCTCGGGCACCACCGGCGACCCCAAGGCGATCCCGTGGACCCACCTCACCCCGATCAAGGCCGCCATGGACGGCCACCTCCACCACGACATCCACCCCGAAGACGTGGTGGCCTGGCCCACCAACCTGGGGTGGATGATGGGACCGTGGCTCATCTACGCCACGCTGGTGAACGGGGCGACGATGGCGTTGCACGACGACGCCCCCACCGGCCGGGCATTCGCCGATTTCGTGATGAACGCCGGGGTCACCGTGCTCGGAGTGGTTCCCAGCCTGGTGGCGTCGTGGCGGGCGGCGGGGACCCTGGACGGTGTCGACTGGAGCGGGGTGCGGCTGTTCAGCTCCACCGGGGAGGCCTCCAACCCCGATGACATGGCGTGGTTGATGGACCTGGCCGGGGGCCGTCCGGTCATCGAGTACTGCGGGGGCACCGAGATCGGCGGCGGCTACATCGCCGGTACCGTGCTCCACGACGCCATCCCCGCCGCCTTCTCGACACCGTCGCTGGGTTGGGATCTGCGCATCGTCGACGAGCACGGCATTCCCGCCGACGAGGGCGAGGTGTTCTTGGTGCCGCCCTCCATCGGGATGTCGGTGGAACTGCTCAACGGCGACCATCACCTGGTCTACTACCGCGATGTCCCCCTGGCGGACGTGCCCTTGCGCCGCCACGGCGACCATATGCAGCGCCTCGAAGGCGGCTACTACCGGGCGCTGGGCAGAATCGACGACACCATGAACCTGGGTGGCATCAAGGTGGGGTCGGCGGAGCTGGAGCGGGTAGTGGGATCGGTGGAGGGCATCGCCGAGGTGGCGGCGGTGGCGGTGCCCCCGCCGGGAGGAGGCCCCAGCCGACTGGTGATCTTCGCCGTACCCACCCTGGGGACCGAGCCCGACCCGCTCGCCTGGCAGAAGGCGATGCAGGTCGCCATCGGCGCCGAGCTCAACCCGCTTTTCAGGATCGACCGGGTGGTCCCCGTCGACCTGCTGCCGCGAACGGCATCGGCCAAGGTGATACGGCGCCACCTGCGTCACCTGATCACCGACTGAGCCGCCGCCGGGCGTGGCCCGCGGTGTCCCCCGGCGTCCCCCGGTTTCGAGCCATGCGCTCCGGGGTGTATCCCAGGCATGGCACCACAGGAGGATCCGCATGCTGGCGCGCTTGGGAAGAACCGCAGCCAGGGTCGGCATCGGGCTGGCGGCCGGGGCCGTCGGCACCGCCGCCATAACTCTGTCCCAGACCATCGAGATGAAGCTGACCGGCCGGGAAGCGAGCACCGCACCGGTCGACACCCTCGACAAGATCGCCGATGTTGCTCCCGAGAGCTAGAAGGGCCAGCAGCGGATGTCGACCGCCACCCACTGGGGGTATGGAACCGGGCTAGGGCGCTTCGAGGCCTGCTCGCCGGTACCCCGCTGTCGGCCAAGGCGGCCAACCTGCTGTTCTTCACTGGGGTATCGGCCGCCCCCATGGCTTACCTGCCGGCGCTCGGCGTGGCGCCACCGCCCACCCAGTGGGGCGCCAAGCAAATCGTCACCGGCACCGCCCATCACCTGGTGTACGCCGTCGCCGGGGCGTGGCGTCTGCTCACCAGGAGCCGGCCGATCCGCGCGGGCAAGGGCCTCTTCGGCTGGTAGCCAGATCCCGCAGTAGAACTGGTCAGGCCGGAGCCCGGTACCGGCCCGTCACCCCCGCCTCCCCGACCGGGTCCTCGCCCTCGGCGTTGTCCGTCACCACCACCTGCTGTCGCAACCAGGTGATGACCTCGTCGCGGAAGTAGCGGAAGTTCTTCCCCCATCGGTATGCCGGTAGCTCACCGGCGGCCACCTTCGTCCTGACCACCTCGGGTGTCGAGCCGAGCAGTTCGGCCACCTGGGTGGTGTTG
>JACDBE010000116.1 GCA_013695075.1 Acidimicrobiia bacterium | reverse complement strand
AACCACCGCTACGCGCTGATCGACCCCAAGTCCAGCCAACCCGACCTGACCAGCGCCGTGGAAGCCTCCCCCGACGAACCGTTCATCCTCCATCCCGGCGAGTTCGTGCTCGGCTCCACCCTGGAGTCGGTGGGGTTGGGCCACGATGTGGTTGCCCGGCTGGAGGGCAAGTCGAGCCTGGGAAGGCTCGGTCTGCTGATCCACTCCACCGCCGGTTTCATCGACCCCGGGTTCGTCGGCCAGGTCACCCTGGAGCTGTCCAACGTGGCCAACCTGCCCATCGCCATCTACCCGGGGATGAAGATCGGTCAGGTCTCCTTCTACGAGCTGACCACGGCCGCCGAGCACCCCTACGGCTCCGCCGCGGCCGGCTCCAAGTACCAGGGGCAGCGCGGCCCCACTCCGAGCCGGGTCCACGAGGACTTCATCCGATCGTCCTGACGCCGCCACCATGCCGGACACCCTCGCCACCCTGGTCGCCAGGGACATCTCGGTTTCGTTCGGGGCCACCACCATCCTCGACCGGGTGTCGCTGACGGCGGCACCCGATGACGGGCTGCGCAAGGCCAAGAAAGAACCCCCGCGACAGCGACCGGATGCAGGAGGGGTTCTTCGCCGACCGCACCGAGAAGCAGGCGTCCAAGGTGCGGCAGTCCGAGCCAGCCCCCTCCCGGCTTGACGCCGATGCTCCCGACAAGCCGTTCGAGAGCTGGGATCTGCACTTCGAGATCGCCCAGACCGCACGCAGCGGGGCGATGGTGGCCCGACTGGAGGGCGCCGTCGTATCCCGAGGCGGCTTCACCCTTGGCCCGGTGAACCTGGAGGTGCGCTGGGCGGACCGCATTGCCATCGTCGGAGCGAGCGCCGCCCCGATTCAGGACAATCGGGTATGCCCCTGAGCGGGCGTCAGGACCCTGAGGGATTCCTCAGGTGGGCCGGCCGGAGCCAGCCTCGGGTCGACTGGTATTCTTGGGTGCGATGTCGCCCTGCGCCCTCCCCCGACCATCGGTTGGTGACGGCCGCCGTCGCCGTTCGACACCCCCTCGATGACGCCGCTGCTGGCCGCCGCCGAGGGCGCCCGATCCAACTTCGTTCAGCTCGATGTTCATCTCTGGCAGTGGGGAGTCTTCCTCGGGCTGGTCATCGCCCTGCTGCTGGTCGACCTGCTCGTGTTCCATCGCGAGGCCCACGAGATCAACACCAGGGAAGCGGCCGTCGAGTCGGCGGCTTGGATCTCGATCGGGCTCCTGTTCTCGCTGGTGGTGTGGTGGTGGTTCGGGTTGGCCGCCACCGGCGAGTACGTCTCCGGCTATCTGATCGAGAAGAGTCTCAGCGTCGACAACGTGTTCGTGTGGGCGCTGATCATGTCCTACTTCAAGGTCCCACAGAAGTACCAGCATCGGGTGCTGTTCTGGGGGATCTTCGGGGCGCTGGTGATGCGGGCCATCTTCATCTTCCTCGGGGTGGCCCTCATCGAGCGCTTCGGCTGGATCCTTTACGTTTTCGGTGCCTTCCTGCTGTTCACTGCGGGCAGGATGATGTTCACCGAGAACGACCACGTCGACCCGGGCAACAGCCAATTCCTCAAGATCGTCAACCGGGTGATACCCAGCTCTGACCAGCTCGACGGCCCCCACCTGTTCACCAAGGTCAACGGCAGGCGGCTGGCCACGCCGCTGTTCGCCGTGCTGCTGCTGGTGGAGCTCACCGATGTCGTGTTCGCCGTCGACAGCGTTCCGGCGGTGCTCGCCGTCAGCCACGAACAGTTCATCGTCTTCTCATCGAACGCCTTCGCCATCCTGGGGTTGCGCGCCCTGTACTTCCTGCTCGCAGACATGCACAACCGGTTCAGCTACCTGCAGCAGGGGCTGGCTATCATCCTCGCGTTCGTCGGGGTGAAGATGATCATCGCCGACTGGTACCACATTCCCACCTGGCTGTCGCTCACCGTCATCGGGATCGTGCTCACCGGTTCCATCGCCTTTTCCCTCAAGGTGGAACGCGACAGCGCCGCCACCGAAGGCGACGGGCGACCGGACGATGCTGCCGCCGACGACCGCGTCGACGTTGCCTCGAGCGACGAAGGCTGACGATCAGGCCGGGTTGGCCGCCCTCCAGGCGGTATATTCGTCGGCGAAACCGACGGCCATGACGGGGAGCATGGCGCCGGTGAAGACCCCTGCTGGCGTGCTCACCACCAGCACCGCCAGGGTGTACAGCACCGCCGAAGTCACCGCCAGGATCCGTCGTTTGGTCACCCCGTACAGGTCGGGTGGGGCCAGGGAGACGATGGCCCCAGCGCCGAACCCGGCGGCGGCTCCCAACGCCGGGGTGAGCAGCCCCACGGGCAGGCCGATCGCCAGGTACAGCGCCATGGCCCGTAGCACCTGGGTGGGGGCCCGGCGATGGCGGGACACGAAGGCGAACACCACGAAGACGAAGGGGGCCAGCGCCAGCGAGATGGCGAGCAGCCCGGAGTCGACCCGGGTGGGTTCACCCGGTGCCGTCGTGAAGGCGGCGGCAAAGGAGAAGTAGCTGAACAGCAGCACGATGGTGCCGAGGGCGATGGCCAACCAGGTGCGCCGCCGGCCCTTCTCCGCCGATGGGTCCTCCGCCGTCACGTTCCCGGCGGCGCTCAGCCCTTCACCGAGCCAGCGGTGAGACCGCGCACGAAGAACCGTTGCAGGGCGAAGAACACCACCATGGGCAGCGCCATCACAACGAACGCCGCCGCCGGCAGGATGTTCAACGTCCCTTCACCCCGGTTGCCCACCAGGTTGGCCAGCGCCACCGTCAGCACCTGGCTCTGGGACTCGGTACCCAGGAACACCAAGGCCACCAAGTAGTCATTCCAGGTCCACAGGAACTGGAAGATGGCGAACGAGGCCAGCACCGGCACCGACAGCGGGATGATCAGCATGCGGAAAATCGTGAAATGATCCGCCCCGTCGATCTTGGCCGATTCGATGACCGCGCCGGGCAGCGAGCCCATGTAGTTGCGTAACAGGTAGATCGCCAGCGGCAGCCCGAACCCGGCGTGGGCCAGCCATACCGCCGGGAACGTCCCGGTGACCTCGAAGTTGGTGTAGATCTGCAAGATGGGGATCAGCGCCATCTGCAAAGGCACCACCATCAGCGCCACCACCACAATGAACAGGAACGTCCGCCCGGGGAACTTCATCCAGGCAAAGGCGTACGCCGCAAAGGCGGCGATGGTCACCGGGATGACCACCGCCGGAATCGTCACCGCAATGCTGTTGATGAAGGCGTTGGAGAACCCTGTGGAGCTACTGAACACCGCTCGGTAGTTATCCAGGGTCCAGTTGGCGGCGTCGATGACGTTGGGGAACACCGCCCACCAGCCCTCTTCACGGATGTCCGCCGCCGGCCGCAGCGAGTTGACGAGGAGCCCGATGGTCGGAACGGTCCACAGGGCGGCGATCACCGCCACCGCGATCCGCGCCGGCCAGCGCGACGGCGCCCTGGTCCCCTTGGTCTTCCTCTCGACGATACCTGGTTCGACGGTTGTCGCCGTCATCGCATCGCCTCCTGTTCCCGGAACCGTTTGACGTTGATGATCAGCACCGGGATCACCGCCACGAACAGCAGCACCGCCAGGGCAGCACCGACCCCGTTGTTGCGGTTGGTGAAGAACTCCTGGACCATCTGCTGGGCGACGACCTGGGTCCCGTCGAAACCGCCGGTCATCACGTACACGATGTCGAACACCTTCCACACCGTGATCACCGTGGTGGTCCACACCACCGTGATCGTCGAGGCCACGGACGGCAGCGTCACCCTGGTGAACACCTGCCATTCGGTGGCGCCGTCGATCCGGGCCGCCTCCAGCAGGTCGTCCGGCACCGACTTGATGGCCGACGACAGGATCACCATGCAGAAACCGGTCTGTAGCCAGATGAGGATCACCATCAGAAACAGGTTGTTGAGTGGCGCCGAGCCAAGCCAGTCCACCGGTTGGCCGCCGAGCCCGGTCCACACCGCATTGAGGAGCCCGATCTGCTCGCCGAAGCCCTCGGGGCGGAACGAGTACATGAACACCCACACCGCGCTGGCGCCGACGAACGAGATCGCCATGGGCAGGAAAATCAGCGACTTGGCGGCGGACTCGCTTCGCTTACCCAGCCGGTCGGCGAGGGTGGCGAAGGCGAGCCCGATGATCACTGCCGCCGCCGGGACGATCAGCACCCACAGCAAGCTGTTACGGATGGCAACCAGGTACTGGCTCTCGGTGAAGATCCGCACGTAGTTGTCGAGACCGACAAACCCCTCCGAGTCGGCGTTCTGGAAACTGAAAATGGTGGTCTGCACCGTGGGGTATACGAGGTACACCGTGACCAGCACCATGGCGGGTCCGACGAACACAAAGGGCCGTACCGCCGCCGCCGCCGTACCCGGAAGCAGGTCGACTACCCGGTCCATGGCCCAGTAGAGCACCCACACCCCCAGCACCCCGGCCACCAGCGCCACCCCGACCTGGGCCAGCTTGTTGGCGTCGTCACTCTTGAGGAACGAGAAGGCCAGGAAGAACACCACGATCACCGCCGGAATCACCAGTGCCACCGCGAAGCGGAGCAGCAGGACGAGCGGGCCCCCCGCTGGCTTCTGGAAGTCCTCGAGGGGGCGCTGCGGTGTAACCGATTCCTCAAGTATCGGCGGTGTCACGTTCGCCATCGAACCTCCCTTTCGTGGCTCGCTGGTTCAACCATACTTCGGACGAGGGGGCGGCTGCTGGCCGCCCCCTCTCCGTGTCACCCGGTGTTTCAGCGTTCAGCCGTCGGGCCAGCTGGCCTCGACGGCGTCGACGACCTCCTGCGCCGGGGTGCCTGAGGCGAAGTCGACCATGCCCACCCAGAACGAGCCCTGCCCCACCGCAGACGGCATCAGGTCGGAGGCGTCGAAGGCGAAGGTGTTGCTCTCCAGTGCCTCGGTGATGACCTCGGCGAACTGCTGGGAGGCTTCGGTTTCGTAGCACGCCGGGTCGACGTCCTTGTGCCCGGGGAGCCGCTCGATGCCGGCAATCCCGTGTCCGCCCCGCTCACTGGCGGTGCCGCCACTGGGCGACGCCAGCACGCATTGCCACTCCGGCGTGATCCAGTCCTGGATCGCCTGCACGTTGGCCGGCGAGTCGTTGAACACGATGATCGTGTCGCCACCGCCCATGGCGCCTCCGTTGCCGTCAACGGTAGGGAACGGGAACGTCAGGATCAGATCGTCGGCAGCATCCGTCGGGAAGAAGTTCGTCACAAACGAACCCTGCTTCAGCATCAGGCATCCAGGGGGCTCGTCGAACAGCGGCAGCGGCGAGTCCTGGAAGTTGATCCCGGACACGTTCTCGGCGCCGCCGAGCACGAAGCCCTCACCCAACAGGATCTCACCGAACGTGTCGAAGGCCGACACCACCGCCGGGTCGTTGAACGGGATCTCATGGTTGTACCACTGGGTGTAGACGTCGGGACCGGACTGGCGCAGCAGGATGTCCTCGATCCAGTCGGTGCCGGGCCAGCCGGTGGCGCCACCGCTCTCGAACCCGAAGCACCACGGGGTCTGCCCGTCGGCCACCATCTGCTCGGACAATGCCACCATATCGTCATAGGTCTCGGGGATCTCGTACCCGCCGGCCTCGAAGGCAGGGGCGTTGTAGAACACCACCGACTTGAAGTTGGGGAACCACGGAATTCCGTAGTGGTTGCCGTCCTCACACACACCGAGGTCCATCCAGAACTTGGAGTGGTTCGCCTCCATCTCGGCGATGTCGAAGCCCATGTCCTCCAGAGAGGCCAATTGCCCAGTGTCGGCGAACTCGCAGATCGACGCCGGCTGGGGGGTGAAGGCGATGTCGGGCGGGTCGCCGCCCTCCACCCGCACCCGCAGCTGCACCTCGAAGTCGGCGGTGCCGACGTAGTCGATGTCGCTGCCGGTGGCCTCGTTGTACACCGCCAGGAAGCCGTTGAGGGCATCGGCCTCCGCCGCCCGCGGCGCCCCGGCCAAGGTGAAGGCAGCGGCCTCGCCGGCGGCGCCGGTGCCACCTCCTTCGCCTTCGCCGGTCGTGCCATCCGTATCGTCGTCACCGCCGCACGCGGCGGCGATGAGCAGCACCGCCGTAAAGGCGACCAACCATCGCAACTTGCGCATCCCGTGCGCCTCCCTTCCAGACCAGTCAGTTCATGTTGGTGTTGGGGGCCCGGCCGTCGTCGACCTGGGTATCGGCGCACCCTACTGCGCCGGGCCCCACCGCTTCAACACCCGGGCCGCTGGGAGGGACCTGCCAACCTGAGGCCGTAGCTTGTCGTGGTGACATGTAATCCGCTGAAGTTGACGGTCCGGCCTGTCCGCGGCGCGCCGCCAGGTGCAGCTCGGGGTCACAGACCGACGGCGCCGGGGACGGGTTCGATGGGATCGGCCGGGGTGAATCCGAACACCCGCCCGTAGAACCAGAGCTCGGCTTCGAGCGCGCGGGCGATGTTGGCGGCGATGCGGAACCCGTGCTGCTCGCCCTCGAAGGGCACGTAGGCGTGGGGGACTCCCTTGGCGGCCAGGGCCTCGATCATCATCTCGGCCTGGTTGGGCGGCACCACCTCGTCCTCCAGTCCCTGGAACACGATGAGCGGGGTGTCGAACCCATCGACATGGTGGATGGGCGAGCGGTCCCGGTAGATGTCGGCGGCCTCGGGATAGGGACCCACCAAGCTGTCCAGGTAGCGGCTCTCGAACTTGTGGGTCTCCACCGCCAGCGCCTCCAGGTCGGCCACCCCGAAATGGCTGGCGCCCGCATTGAACAGATCGTGAAAGGCGAGCGCCGCCAAGGTGGTGAAGCCGCCGGCGCTGCCGCCGCGGATGGCGAGCCGGTCGGGGTCGACCTGTCCCTGCCCGACGAGATACCGGGCGGCGGCCAGGCAATCTTCGACGTCGACCACTCCCCAGGCTTCATCCAGGAGGCCCCGGTAGGCGGTGCCGAAACCGGTGGACCCTCCATAGTTGACATCGACCACCGCAAACCCGCGGCTGGTCCAGAACTGACGGCCGAGAGAGAAGGCGGGCGAGGCCGCCGAAGTTGGCCCGCCGTGGATGAACACCAACAACGGGGGCAGCTCATCGTCGGGTGCGGTGACGTCAGGGTTGACCGGCGGATAGAACAGGGCGTGGGCGGTGCGGCCATCGGTGGAGGGGAAGTCGATGGCCTCGGCCACCGACACCGCCGCTTCGGCCACACCGTGGTCGTCAACTGGGGTGAGCCGCTCCCAGGATCCGGCGTCGAGACGGAACCGGTAGGGGGCGGGAGCCGCCAGTGCCGTTCCCGCCACCAACAGCACCTCGTCGTCGACACCCCCGGGCACCACCTGGCGAACGTCGACGAATGGGGTGTCGAGATGGATGAGCTCTCCGTCGGCGTCGATCACGCCGAGACCGTCGAAGCCGCCCCGGGTCACCGAGCAGGCAATGCGGCCGTCTCGCAATGGTGCCATCCAACGCAGCCCGTGGATCCAGGCGGGGCCGCCGATCTCGGCCTCGACAGGGGTCGCCAGCACCGGCTCACTGCCGCTCCCGGTGACCCGCTGCGGGTTCCACCACCCGGAGGCGTCCGCGCAGAAGATGAGGTCCCCGGCGCCGGTGAACGCCGGCTGGACCACCGAGGTGTCATCGCCTCCCGCCACCCGGGTGGCTTCGGCCACACCACGGGGAGCGCCGTCGTGGTCGCGCTCGATCGACCCCATCCAGATCGAGGTGCTGTCCCATGGCATGTTGGGGTGGTCCCACTGCATCCACGCCAGGCGGTCACCGGCGGTCACCGGAAAGGCGACGAAGTCTGGGCCGGTGACCAGGGTGACGACGCGGCCCGGGTCGTCGACCGCCGAACCGTCGAGCGGTATGGCGACGATGCGGTTCACGGCCTCGCCGTGGTCGGCGACGGTTTCGGGTAGGTGGTCCTCACAGATCGCCACCAGCCAGCGGTCATCGAGCCACGACGGCTCGGCGAAGCGCAGCCCGCGGACAACCGCCGGTTGGGGAGTCAGCGGCAGTGGGTCGCCGCCGGGATCGACCCGGTACAGCCGCTGGTCCGCCCAGTTGGCGAAAACCACCACTCCGTCACGGACCGCCCAGGCACCCCCTCCGTACTCGTGGACCTGGGTGCGGGCGTTCCACACTCCAGGGTCGGTCATGGGATCGGCGAAGAGATCGGTCAGGGTGCCGTCGCCGGAGCGCCGCACCAACTGGTTGCGACCGTTCTCCTCGGGCCGGGTCTCGCTCCACCACACGTCGTCGCCGCCGAGTCGGATCTC
Organism: Acidimicrobiia bacterium; assembly: GCA_013695075.1. Lineage (GTDB taxonomy): Bacteria > Actinomycetota > Acidimicrobiia > Spongiisociales > UBA5794 > JACDBE01. The sequence continues at coordinate 3,377 of JACDBE010000116.1, read as the reverse complement.
CCCGATGGCAGTCACCCCCTCGACCACCTTGGCCGCGGTGATGGCCGACGGCCACGAGCCGAACGGTGTGGTGTTCATAGTTCTGACCCTATCGCACCGGGCGGAGGGGCCTCACGGGTGCGACGGCGAGGGGCCGGGCTCGGGGGCATCGACGTACACCTCGTCGACGTAACACCACATCCAGTCCTCCCCCGGCTCGTAGGACTGGACGATGGGATGGCCTGAGCCGCGGGCGTGGGCCGAGGCGTGCCGCTGTGGCGAACTGTCGCAGCACCCGACATGCCCGCAGGTCCGGCACAGCCTCAGGTGCATCCACTCCCGTTCCCCGGCGGCAATGCAGTCCTCGCAGCCGTCCGAGCTGGGTGTCACCGCCGTTATGGCATCGAGATGGGTGCACGTCGCCGCCCCGGCGGCATCCAACGTCTCAAACGGATTGATATAGGCACGCCGGCGGAACCATCGCCGTCCCTGTCCGCTCCCGGAGGTCATGAGCGGCCCCGTGGCGACGACCCGGCGACTTCCCCCGGTTCGCCCTCGACTCGGGGTCCCCGTGCTGGTGTGATCGGCATCATGTCCCTATCAACGATAGGTCATCGCAGCAGCGCCTCACCGAGATGCTCGGAAAGCACGACCTTCGTACCTTGGGCGTATGACAGATACCCACCACGACGCAGACGCCATCTTCGAGCGCTACGCCCCGCTCTGTTGGCTCGGACGCCAAGGCGATCACCGGGATGTACGCCGTTCCATCGCTGATCCTGTTCCCCGGTAGGCCCATCGCCGTCAGCGACGCCAAGCAGACCGAGGACTTCTTCGGCGTTCGTGGAGCCAGTATGAGGGGGTGGACGCCATCGGCAGACAGATCGCCATCATGGGCGAGGCACCTGGCACCGTCTGGGCCGACGTCACCTGGACGTACGGCGATGAGCCGCGGGAGCGCTTCTGCTACCAGCTGGTCGAGGGCGCAGACGGGTATCAGATCGCAGTGCTCACGCCAATGGCCATGGGGACTCCTGTAGGCGACGATATGTAGCGGGGATCACGTCCCGGCGGGCGACAATCGGGATGACGTCAGCCAACCGATCGACAGTCCCGGCCGTGCGTGACTCACACCGGAGCTTCGGGGTCGCGGGCGACGTCGGCGAAGCTGGTGAACTCGGCTTTGAACGCCATGTCGAACTTGCCGGTGGGGCCCTGACGGTGTTTGGCGATGTTGATCTCGGCGACACCCCGGCTCTCCAAGTCCTCGTGGTGGTAGTACTCGTGGCGGTAGATGAACATGACCACGTCGGCGTCCTGTTCGATGGCACCGGACTCGCGCAGGTCGCTGAGACGGGGCCGCTTGTCCTCCCGGGCCTCCATCGACCGGTTGAGCTGCGACACCGCAATGACCGGGACGTGGAGCTCTCGGGCGAGGTTCTTCAGATGCCGGCTGATGGTGGCGATCTCCTGCTGGCGGTTCTCGCCACCGCCGGGCATGCTCATCAACTGCAAATAGTCCACCACCACCAACCCCAGACCGGGACGGCGGGCCAGACGGCGGCATTTGGCCCGGATCTCGGTGACGGTGAGTCCCGGTGAGTCGTCGACGTAGATCGGCCGCTGATACAGCGACGAGGCGGCATGCGACAGCCGGGCGAAGTCGCCGTCGGTGAGCCGACCGGTGCGCAGCTTGGACGAATCAACCGACCCCTGGGCGCACAACAGCCGCGACACCACCTCCTCGCGGGACATCTCCAGCGAGAACACCGCCACCGGCACATCCCGCACCGCCACGTTCTTGGCGATACACAACGCCAACGCCGTCTTGCCCATCCCCGGACGAGCGGCGATGACCAACAGGTTGGCGGGATGCAACCCGGCCAGCTTGTCGTTGAGGTCGACGAACCCGGTGGACAACCCGGTGATCTCCGCACCCTTGCCGTACAACTCTTCGGCCCGCTCGATGGCGGGGAAGATCAGCGGCTCGATCGGTGCCAGACCGTCACCGATACGGCGATCCGACACGGCGTACACCGTCTGCTCCGCGGACTCCAACACCTCCTCGATGGGTTGATCCACCGCGGTGGCCACCGTGCCGATGTGCGCCGCAGCGCGCATCAGCCGCCTCCGCAGCGCATGCTCCTCGACGATGCCCACGTAGTGGGCCACATTGGCCGAGGTGGGCACCGCATCCGACAGGGCGGTGACATAGCCGATGCCACCTACCTGATCCAGGCTGCCGATGCGGCGCAGACCCTCGGTGACCGTCACCGCATCGATCGGTTCGTTGCTGTCGAACAGAGCGGCAATGGCGGCGAAGATCGACTGGTGCGCCGGCTTGTAGAAGTCCTCGGGATGGAGCCGCTCCAAGGCGACATCGGCCGCCTCCGACGAGATGAGCACCGCCCCCAGCACCGACTCCTCGGCCTCCATGCTGTGCGGAGCCACCCGGACCCCGCGGGCCAGCTCACGATCCATCACCGATGTCACCGGCTGCCCTCCGTCGGTTCCGTTCCATCCCTGACCGGGTCTCCCCGGTCGGTCTCACCTATATCAAACGGGTGCGACATTTTCCGGAGGGGGAAGTCCGGCGAGTGTATGGCCCGGGCCCGGAGCGCGGAAACCAGGTAGGCCGTAACGGGCCGGGCCGCGAAGAAAACCCCTCTGGGGGCGCCGCAACCTGGGCGATCCTGCCGATGTGCAGGGCGCAACTCTCCACCGGTGGTAGGCAACCCCTCCCCGCCCAGCTTCGCTGGGCACCCCCTCCCAGAGGGGAGGAACCCCTAGAGGGAGGGGAAACTGCCTGAGGAACGGAAACTCCCCAGGGCGGAGTAACTCCCGACGGAGGGCCTCAGGTCAGGCGGGGATGACGTCCAGTGTCAGGTTGAACTCGACCTCGGGGTGGGGGCGGAGGGTGACCTCGTGCAGGCCGATCTCCTTGATGGGCGCCGGGATCGACACGATCTTGCGCTCCACATCGACACCGGTGAACCGTTTGATGGCCTCGATAATGTCGTGCTCGGCCACCGAACCAAACAGGCGACCCTCGTCCCCGGCCCTGGCGGCGACCACGACCCGCGTCCCCGCCAGCATTTGGGCGATCTGTTCGGCGTCGCCACGGATCCGCGTCGCCGCCTCGACCCGGGCGGAGCGCACCGCCTCAGCCTGGGCGATGGCGCCGCGGGTGGCCTTGACCGCCTTGCGTTTGGGCACCAGGTAGTTGCGGGCGTACCCGTCGGCCACGTCGACAACGTCGCCCTTGGCCCCGAGATCCTGGACATCCTCGACCAGGATGAGCTTCATATCCTTACGCCCGGGTCTGCACGTAGGGGAGCAACGCCATCTCCCGGGCATTCTTGACGGCCCGGGCGACGGCGCGCTGGTGAATGCCGCAG
>JACDBE010000094.1 GCA_013695075.1 Acidimicrobiia bacterium | reverse complement strand
AGTCCTCCGTGGTCAACGTGTCACAGATCGCCACCGTCGATCGCAACAGCCTGATCGACCGGGTCGGCATCCTGCCCGACGATCACATGGACCTGGTGGCACGCGGGCTGCGGATGGTCCTCGAGCTGTGACGGATGACCGTTGTGAGCGGCTCTGATCAGCCGGCTACTCCCGCTGCGCGGTCCTCACCGCTGACTCCAGTTTGGCGTAGCCCTCGGTGGCCTCCTCGGGGGTGAGCGTCAGGGGCGGGGCGATGCGGAGCACGTTGCCGTATAGGCCACCCTTGCCGATGAGCAGCCCCTCGTGCTTGGCCGCCTCCAACACCCTCCCCGCCATGGCGGCGTTGGGCAGTTTCGACCCGGCCTCCACCAGCTCCACCCCCAGCATCAGACCTTTGCCCCGCACCTCGCCGATCTCGGGCACCTCGGTGGCGAGGCGGTCAAGGTCGTTGCGGAGCTGCTGGCCCACCTTGGAGGCGTTCTCCTGCAGGTCGTGGCTGAGCAGGTACTCCAGGTTGGCCAGCGCTCCGGCCGTCGACAGCGGGTTGCCCCCGAAGGTGGAGATGTGGTTGGCCCTGATGCAGTCCATGATCTCGGTACGGGCGATGACGCCGCCCATCGACAGCCCGTTGCCCAGGCCCTTGGCGAACGTGATCATGTCCGGCTCCACCCCGTGAGCGTCGATCCCCCAGAAGTGCTCCCCGGTGCGCCCCCAACCGGTCTGCACCTCGTCGACGATGAGCAGGATGCCGTGCTCGTCGAGCACCTCCTTGATGGCGGCGAAGAAACCGTCCGGGGGCACCACGAAACCGCCCACGCCCTGGATGGGCTCGGCGATCATGCAGGCCACGTCGCCGGCGGTGGCGATCGACAGCAGGTCACGTAGGTCGGAAACGCAGGCGGCGATGAACTCGTCGTCGGGTAGGTGCCCGAACGGGGAGCGGTACTTGTACCCGCCATGGACATAGGTCACCTGGAACGGGCTCAACGTGGTGGCCGACCACGACCGGTTGCCGGTGACGGCGATGGCCGAGTGGGACTTGCCGTGGTAGCTGTTGCGCAGCGCCAGCACCTGGTTGGACCGGCGGTACTGGGTGGCCAGCATCAGGGCGGTGTCGTTGGCCTCGGTGCCCGAGTTGGTGAAGAACACCTTGGCGTCGGGGATGGGGGCCAACGCCGCCAGCTTCTCCGCCAGCTCGATCTGTTGTTCGATGAGGTACAGGGTGGAGGTGTGCACCATCCTGCCCGCCTGCTGGCGCACCGCGGCGACGATCTCGGGCACGTTGTACCCGGTCATCGTGGTGAGGATCCCCCCGAAGAAGTCGAGGTACTCGTTACCCTCGGCGTCGACCACCCGGCACCCGGCACCGTCGACAAGGGCGATGGGCTGGTCGTAGTACAACGCCAACCACGACGGCAGCACCCGGCGGTGCCGGCCCAGCAGCTCGGCGTGGGTCACGGGGACACCAGCGAGCCGTAGGCATCGGGCCGCCGGTCGCGGTAGAAGGCCCAGGTCTTGCGCACCGCGTCGATCATGTCGAGGTCGAGGTCGCGTACCACCAACTCCTCGTCGGTGTCGGACGCTGGTTCGCCGACGAACTGGCCCCGTGGGTCAACGAAGTACGACGACCCGTAGAAGTCGTTGTCCCCCAGCGGCTCCTTGCCCACCCGGTTGATGGCGCCGATGAAGTACTCGTTGGCCACCGCCGACGCCGGCTGCTCCAGCTTCCACAGGTACATCGACAGCCCGCGGCTGGTGGCCGACGGGTTGAACACAACCTTGGCGCCCTGGAGACCCAACGCCCGCCAGCCCTCGGGGAAGTGCCGGTCGTAACAGATGTAGATCCCCAGCCTCCCCATGGCGGTGTCGAAGACGGGATAGCCGGTGTTGCCCGGCCGGAAGTAATACTTCTCCCAGAACCCGGCCACCTGGGGGATGTGGGTCTTGCGGTACTTGCCCAGGTAGGTGCCGTCGGCGTCGATGACGGCGGCGGTGTTGTAGTAGAGGCCGTCGTCCTCCTTCTCGAAGATGGGTACGAACAGCACCATCCCGGTCTCCTTGGCCAGGGCCATCATCCGCTGCGTGGTAGGCCCGTCGGGGATGGGCTCGGCCAGCGAGAAGTGCTCATCGTCCTGCACCTGGCAGAAGTATGGGCCGTAGAACAGCTCTTGGAAGCACATCGCCTGGGCGCCCTGTTCGGCCGCCTGGCGGGCGTAGTCGACGTGCTTGTCGATCATCGATTCGACGTCGCCGGTCCAGGCGGTCTGCACGATGGCCGCTCGCAACACATTGGCCATGACCGCTCCTTCTGTCGTCTCTGGTTGTGAGGGCACGCTAGCGGCGGCACCACGCCGCGGCCCCCGGAGCCGGTGCCTCGGGGACCGTCGCTACCCGTAAGACGCGGCTCAGGCGCCCCCCTCGACCAGCTCGACGTCGATCCGTTCCCATCCCTCGCCGGTGACGTCGAGGCCCTCCTCCTCCAGGGCCGCCGTCGCCGCCTCGGCCAGGTCGGTGCGGTAGGCGTCGGGACCGATGTCGACACCCGCAAGGTCGGGGATCTGGCTGGTGGCCACGTCCACCGTCTGGTCCCACAGCGGCACGTTCATCACCCCGATCCCGTTGGTGGCCGGCCAGATGAGGGCGTTGATCTCGTTGAGCTGCCAACGCTGATGGCTCTCGCCCAGAGTCGACCCGTTGTTGAGGACGTGCTCCACACAGGCGTCGAAGTTGTCCCGGCAGAACACCCAACCGCGGAAAGAGGCTCGCAGGAAGCGCTCGGCGATGTCCTCGTTGTCGGCCAGCCACGCCGCTTCGGCCCACACCGCATCCTGCAACATGGCGGTACCCACGTCGTTGAAGTCGACGACGTTGAGTTCCTCGGGTTGGTACAGCTCGCCGGTGTCCGGGTTCACCGCCTCCAGCACCTGGGCGTACTCGTTGTAGGTCATCGCCTCGGCGACGTCGATCTCACCGTTCAACAAGGCGTTCATGGTGAAGTCCTGGGCCACCAGCGTCACCGAGTCGGTCAGTCCGGCCTCGGCGATCGCCGCCGTCAGCTCGAACTCGTTGCCGAACCCCCAGTTGCCCACGTTCCTGCCGGCGAAGTCCTCCACCGAGGTGATCCCGCTATCTGCGAACGACACCATTAGGGTTCCCGACCGCTCGAACACCTGGGCGATGTTGACGATGTCGGCGCCGGCCTGACACGACACCAACGCCTTGGGCACCCAGGCAAGGGCGAACTCGGCGCCCCCGGTGGCCAGCACCTGCTGGGGCACGATGTCGACGGCACCCTCCAGGATGGTCACGTCGAGGCATTCGTCCTCATACATGCCCTCGTCGAGGGCGGCGAAGTAGCCGGCAAACTGCGATTGGGCCACCCACTGCAGCTGCAGTCGCACCTCGTCGAGGCTGTCGCACTCCGTCGCTGTGGTGTCGCCGGCGCCCTCGGTGTCGTCACCGCCACAGGCGGCCGCCAGCACCACGGTGGCGGCCAGCACGGCAAACCATCGCCCGGATCGTCTCCAAGTCGTCATGTGCTCTCTTCTCCCTTGTTGGTGCCGGACCTCGCCGGCCTGCCTTACCGTCACCGGTACCGACCGGCGACCTACCTCCCCATCCCAACCGCGGCTCATGGCGGGCCGCCGGTGCGCATCGACACGTGCCACGGCATCACCAGCCGCTCGATCGCCGAGACCACCAGGTACAAGCCAATCCCGATGAACGAGGCCACCAGGATCGCCGCCCAGGCGTCGGGGAACGCGAACAGGTTGGCCCGGTTGATGATGTACTGGCCGAGCACATCCTGCGGGCCCCCGAAGTACTCGGCGACGATGGCGCCGATCAGCGCCAGCGCCGAGGCCACCTTGAGGGCGCTGAAGAAGTACGGCATCGCCGAGGGGATGCGCACCCCGGTGAGGATGCGCCGCGGCGGCGACGCCAGCGACTGCATCAGCTCGAGCTGCCCGGGGTCCACCTCGCTGAGCCCGCGCACCGTGTTGATCATCACCGGGAAGAACACGATGACCGCCACCACCATCATCTTGGACACCGGGCTGGTGATGGTGAACCACTGGTTCATGATGGGGGCCACGGCGACGATGGGCATGGCGCTGGCGGCGGTGGCGATGGGGACCAGCCCCCGGCGCACCCCGGCCCACCGGGACGCCGCTAGCGCCGCCGCCACTCCGAGCACCACCCCTACGGCCAGACCGCCCACCGCTTCGATCAGCGTCGCCGCACCGGCGCTCCGGATCACCCGCCAGTTGGCCACGAAGCTGGAGACGATGGCGCTGGGTCGGGCCAGCACGAAGCTCTCCACCCCGAAGGCCCGCACCAGGACCTCCCACAGGGCGATGACAGCCGGGAACGCCAGCAGTGGCGGCAGGTACCGGCGCCACCCGGTCACGACGTCGCCTCCCGCACCGGCTCGCCGCCGACGGCGCCCTGGCGATGTCGCAGCGCCTCCCGCACCTCGGTGATCGCCTCGTAGAACCGCTGATCCTCTCGGGTGTCGTCGTCACGCCGGGCACCCAAACCGACCTCGATGACCTGCGAGATCCGACCCGGCCGGGCGGACATCACCATCACCCGCGACGACAGGAACACGGCCTCGGGGATGGAATGGGTGACGAATACCACGGTCTTTCCGGTTCGGCTCCAGATGCGCAGCACCTCCTGCTGCATCCGCTCCCTGGTCATCTCATCGAGCGCCCCGAAGGGCTCGTCCATCAACAGCAGCGCCGGATCGAATGCCAAGGCCCTGGCGATGGCCACCCGCTGCTGCATGCCGCCGGACAGCTGCCACGGCTGATGATCGGCGAACTCGGCCAGATCCACCAAGTCGAGCATCGCCTCTGCCCGCGCCGCCCGCTCCGCCTTGGACAGCTCGATCAGCTCCAGAGGGAGCTCGACGTTGCGCCGCACCGAACGCCACTCCAGCAGCGTTGCCTGCTGGAACACCATCCCGTAGTCGCGATCGAGCCGAGCCTGGTGCGGGGTCTTGCCGTTCACCACCAGGCTGCCCGAGGAGGGGGTGATCAGGTCGCCGATCAGCCGCAGCAGGGTGCTCTTGCCGCACCCGGAGGGCCCGATCAGCGATACGAACTCACCGGGGGCGATGGCCAGGTCGATGTCCTGCAACGCCTCGATCCGCTGCCGGCCGGTTCCCTCGAAGACCTTGCCCAGCCCGACAGCGCCAACGGCGGCGGTGGTTGCCGTGGTCACGCCTGGGCCCCGGCCACCATCAGCCCCGGCGCCTCGGCTTCGATCCGCTGGCGGGCTCCGGGGTTCACCAGCCGTCGCTCCAGCAGCGACACAGCAGCCACAAAGGTGATCCCGGCCAGCCCGCAGAACACCACGGTGGCGTACAGCCTCTCCGGGGCGGCGGTGAACTGCTGGGAGTACGACAGCAACGCCCGGCCCAGCCCATCGGAGGCACCGGTGGGCAGCTCGCCGACGATGGCCCCCACCACGCTGGCCGCCGCCGAGATCTTGAGGGCGGTGAAGATGTATGGCAGGGCAGCGGGTACCTGGAGCTTCCACAGCCGCTGACGGTCGGTGGCGGCGTACGACCGCATCAGCTCGGTGGCGGTCGCCGCCGGCGAGCGCAGCCCGCGCAGCGTGTTGATGGTCACCGGATAGAAGGTCAGGTAGGCGGCGATGATCGCCACCGCTGTCCACTGGGGCAGGCCGGCGCGGCCGCCCCAGATCACCACCATGGGGGCAATGGCCAGAATGGGGACGGTCTGCGAGGCCACCACGTATGGCAGCAGGGCGCGCTCGGCGAGGCGGGAGCGGACGAACCACACGCCGAGCCCGAACCCGCCCAGCCCACCGACGACGAACCCGGCAAACGCCTCCCGCAGGGTGAACAGGGCCGCCGACCCCAGCACGGTGAACAAGGGCTCCCCGCGGCGGCGGGCCGGCTCGAACATGGCGGAGACGATGTCCCACACATGGGGCATGGACCGGTCATCGGGGGGAGGACGCAACCGCATCTCGGTGAAGGGGACCAGACCGCCGGCGGCCTTACCCAGCACCTTGTAGCCCTCCCACAGCACGACCAGGATCACCAGGGTGCCGACGACGGCGGCGACGCCGCCAAGCGAACCTCGTCGCGGCCACAGCCGCTGTGTCGACGGCCGAGGGGTGGTTGCCATCGCGGCGACTCTACAAGACGCCCCCGTCGCTTCGTGGGGGCGCATCCACCAGCTGCTTGGAGGCCTGACCCAACCCCCCGACCATCCCGTCGATGGCGAACCCGACCGAACCCAACAGGGCGACGATGCGCTCGTTGGCGGGGAGGTAGACGGCGATGAAACGGGTGACACCGCGGGCGATGGCCGCCCGCTCCAGCAGGTCGAGGAGAGCCCTGCCCAGCCCGGCGCGCCGCCAATCCGGCTTGACGACGATGGCCACCTCGGCGTCACCGGGTTCGACGGTCTCGTAGCGGGCGATGGCCACCCCTTCGTCATTGGCCGTGAACGCCGCCACCGCCAACCGCTCCCGGTAGTCGAGATGGGTCATGTGCTCCAAGGTGGCGGCGTCGAAGCGCACCGGGTTGCGGAAGAACCGCTGGTAGATGGTGTCCGCGTCGGCCCGCTCCAGCTCCAGGCTCAGCAGCGACGCGTCGTCGGGCACCATGGGACGTACGCTGACGCCGCGGCCGTCTGCGAGGGTGAGCTGCAGCTCCAACTCGGTGGGGTACCCCACCGGTCTGGTCGCAGGGCTGACATGCATGTTCATGGAAGCCTCCGGGCCACATCATAGCCCAGTGCTTGCAATTGCAAGCACTGGGCTCTCCGAGAAGGGGAAGGGGAACGAGGCCGGGGAGGGGTGGCTGCAGAGTTCTGCTGTCCCCGGCCTGCGCGGCGAGGGTGCGCGCCCGAGGGCCGGCTTTGCC
>JACDBE010000078.1 GCA_013695075.1 Acidimicrobiia bacterium | reverse complement strand
TGGCGGCGGGCGCCGCCGACGCTCCACGCCGGTTGGCCGTGCCTGACGAAGATGATTTCCACACCAGCGAGGCTACCGCGGCGCCGTCGGTCGGTGGCTATTGCTTTCGGATCGGCGGCTTACGCCTCATCGCGGTGCGGTCGGGGCCTCCCTGCCCCAACCGCCGGAGCTGCGCCGACAGCGCAGCTCCTACCGGTTGGCCACCGGAGGTCCGTTAGCCTGCTGCCATGTCGGGCCCACCCTCCCAGGCACTCGCGGAACATCTACGGGAGCATGCGCTGCGCACCGACGGCCCTTTCACGCTGCGCTCGGGACGGACCTCGGGCTGGTACCTCGATGCCCGGCAGACCACCTTCGACGGGGTCGGGGCGCGGTTGGTCGGCGCCGCCATCGCCGCCGTACTGCCCGCCGGGACCACCGCCGTTGGTGGGCTCACCATGGGAGCCGACCCCATCGCCTTGGCGGCGGCGATGACCCAACCCGCCCTCAAGGCCTTCTCTATCCGCACCGCGGAGAAAGATCACGGGACGGGGGGGAGGATCGTGGGGCCGGTCGGCCGCGGCGACCGTGCCGTGGTCGTCGAGGACACCGCCTCGACCGGAGCCGCCATGGTGGAGGCCGTCGAAGTGCTCACCGCTGCCGGGATTGATGTCATCGGCGCCGTGGCCCTGCTCGACCGAAGCGAGGGGACCGCTCGCCACCGCCTCGCCGAGCACGGTGTTGGGCTCACCGTGCTGCTCACCCCCGCCGATCTCGGGGTGGGGGCATGAACCCCATCGTGGTGCGCAAGTCGCTCACCCGCCAGCTGCTGCTGGCGGCCTGCGGGGTGCTGCTGCTGCTGGCTGCCGCCGATGTGGCCGTGGTGCACCTCCTGTCCAGCCCGCCCGAAGCCGACGCGGCATCGGGTGCCCTCACCCCGACGGGACGGACCCAGCAACGCAGCGACATGCTGTGGGCGGCCCTGCTCGGTGTCGTCGGCGGGGCGCTCGTGGTCGGCGGGGGCGCGGGAGCGATGCGACGGCTCCCGGTGGCAGTGGTCGGGGAGGATGGGCTCGAGTTGCGGGTGGCCGGGCCGGGTCGCACCGTAACGATTCCGTGGGGGAACATCCGGTGGCTCCACACCGGTAGCGATGGGGACGACGAGCTAGTGCCCACACCGGTCCTGCTGGTCCACGTGACCGACCCGTCGCCATACCCCCAGGAGCCGTGGTCGGCGGCTTGGGATGGCGCCACCCTGATGATGGACGCCGGGGGCTGGGACATGGCGGCGTCCGATGTGGTCATCCACGCCAATGTGGCGCTGGCTGATTGGCGACGCCGCCAAGGAGGGACGCCCGACTCCACCATGGCCGCTGGCATGGCCGGCGACGGTGACGAGTGAAGCCCCGGTGATTCCCATCGGGGCTCACACCGAGGGCGTCGACCCGCTGGGGGAGATGGTGGACCGCGACGCCGACCTGGTACAGATCTTTCTGGGTGACCCGCAATCGTGGAAGGCGCCGCCACCACGGACCGATGCCGCCGCGTTGGTCGCCTCCACAGCCACCATCTACGTGCACGCTCCGTACCTGATGAACCCGGCGTCGGGCAACAACCGGATCAGAATCCCCAGCCGCAAGACCATGGCGGCGGCGGCCAAGGCGGCGGAAGCCATCGGCGCCGCCGGTCTCATCGTCCACGGCGGCCACGTCGAGGACGACGAGGAGCTTGCGGTGGGTTTCGAGCGCTGGCGCAAGGCGCTGGACACCTTCGACAGCGCGGTGCCCATCCTCATCGAGAACACCGCAGGCGGGGGCAACGCCGTTGCCAGGGAGCTGGCCAACTACGGCCCGCTGTGGGAGCACATCGGGGATCGCAACGTCGGGGTGGCGTTGGACACCTGCCACGCCTGGTCCGGTGGCGCCGACCTGGCCAGCGCCGTCGCCACGCTGCGGTCGCTGACCGGTCGAGTCGACCTGGTTCACTGCAACGACTCCCGCGACCCGCACGACAGCCGGCGGGATCGCCACACCAACCTGGGCACGGGGATGATCCCCACAGAGCTGCTCGTGGAGGTGGTGAAGGAGGCGGGGGCACCGGTGGTGGTGGAGACCCCGGGCGATGCCACCGCGCACACCGCCGACATCGCCTGGCTGCGCCAACACCTCAGCCCTCCCTGAGCCCGGAGCCCCTCCTCCCTGGCTTCTCAGGACCGAGACGTATCGCCAGCGGCGCGTTTCGGTCTTAGGAACCACGTGTGGGGTCAGCCGGCCAGGAACGCCGCCAGGTCTTCGCCGGTTTCGTCGTTGCCGGCGACGAACGCCTCTACGTTGGCGGCTGCCACCTGGTCGCGGTACTGCACCGAAGGGCTCTTCATGAAGTACGACGAAGGGGCCAGCAGCGGCCCCCCGATGCCACGGTCAAGGGCCAGCTTGATGCAGCGCACCGCATCGATGACCACCCCCGCCGAGTTGGGCGAGTCCCACACCTCGAGCTTGAGCTCGGCACTGAGGGGGACGTCACCGAAGCCGCGACCCTCCACCCGGATATAGGCCCACTTGCGATCAGTGAGCCAGGGGACGTGGTCGGAGGGCCCGATGTGTACGTCGTCGCTACTGATCCCCCGGTCGATCTGTGAGGTGACCGACCGGGTCTTGGAAATCTTCTTCGACTCCAATCGCTCCCGCTCCAGCATGTTCTTGAAGTCCATGTTGCCGCCGAAGTTGAGCTGGTAGGTGTGGTCGATCACCAGGCCTCGGTCTTCGAACAGTCGGGCCAGGGTGCGGTGGATGATGGTGGCCCCCACCTGGGACTTGATGTCGTCTCCGATGATGGGCACTCCGGAGTCGGCAAACCGTCGCGCCCATTGCGGATCGGAGGCGATGAACACCGGGATGCAGTTGACGAAGCCGACCCCGGCGTCCAAGGCGGCCTCGGCGTAGAACCGGGTGGCCTGCTCGGAACCGACCGGCAGGTAGGACACCAGCACGTCGGCGCCGAGGGCGCGCAGGGCGGCGGCCACGTCCACCGGCTCGGCGGCCGACTCCTCCACCGACTGCCGGTAGTAGTGACCGAGCCCGTCGAGGGTCGGCCCGCGCAGCACTTCGACGCCCAGTTCGGGAACCTCGGCGAACCGGACGGTGTCGTTGCGACCGGCCCACATCGCCTTGGCCACGTCCTGGTGGACCTTGGTGGCATCGACGTCGAAGGCGGCCACGATGCGCAGATCGGCGACGTGGTAGCCACCCAGGTCGACATGCATCAGCCCGGGGACGGCCACCGCCGGGTCGGCGTCGTGGTAGTAGTGGATGCCCTGTATCAGGGAGTTGGCGCAGTTGCCGACACCGGCAATGGCGATGTTGACGGTGCTCATCAAATGGTCGTCCTTTCGGCGATTGGCGCCGGCTTCGAGCCGGTGTCCGGTTGAGGGATGGGGGGTGGGAGGGTGTGGTGCGTCCTGGCCATGGTGATCAGCTCATCCAGCCAGGACACGTCGGCCTCGACGGTGCGTACGTTGTGCCGTACCAGGGCCACGGTGTAGGCATCGCTGCCGCTTGATGTCGCCCGGCGCAGCGCCCCACGGGTCTCGGCGAGCCGGGCCACCAGCTGGCTGCGTCGCCGCTTGAGGATCCCCAGCCTGCGGTCGGGATCGACGAACTCGAAGAAGGCGAGTTTCATGGCGAAGCGGCGGTCCTCTTCGGGTTCGCCCTGGTCGTCGAGCAGCAGGTCGTCGAGGGCGGTCACCCCGGCCGCGGTAAGCCGGTACGCCTTGCGCCGGGCGGTGGGCCGAAGTGCCTCGATCCAGCCCCGCCGCTCCAGTCGCCGCAGCGCCGGGTAAAGCGCCCCGAAGGACACCCGGAGGAACCCCAGCTCGGTGAGTTGGCGCTTCAGGTCGTAGCCGTGGCGAGGACCGCGGCGCAGCAGACCGAGGACGGCAATGTCCAGCACGACGGCGAGTCTATCGCGTTTCGATACGGTTATAGCGAATCGATAGACCGTCGGCCCTGGCGGCCCGCCACGCCTGTCCTTCGCCTGTCGAGCAGAGCGAGGAGGGATGCCTTCGAGTATGCCGGCGAGCTTCCTAGCCTTTCAGCTATGCCACCGATGCCATGCGTTCCGGATGCTCTCCAGCGCGCCCTGTTCTGGGTCGCCGCCGGTCTGGGGATCGTGGTGGTGGTCGTGGTCGGGGCCTGGATCCTCGACGAGAAGGTGATCCATGACGGCCTGGTGGTCCGCAACGTCACCCTGGCGGGCGCCGCCGTCGGCGGCTACGGACCCGCCGACCTCGAAGCCCGTTTGGCGGCGATGGCCGCCGACGTCGCCGACGACACCCTGACCATCGACCTGCCGCAGCGAGTGATCCAGGCAGCAAACGTTGAAGTCGGAGTGGCTCTCGACGTCACCGACACCCGCAGCCAGGTCATGGCGGCGGGTCGCTCCGGGAACCTGGTCGACCAATTCCGGTCGTGGATCATGGGGTTCGTCGAGCCCAGGGAGCTCGAGGAACGGTACCGGTACGACGACGCCACCCTCGAGGCGTGGCTGGCGGACCTGCCCGATGCCAAGCTGCGGGACCCGGTGGAGCCGTCCTTCAGC
>JACDBE010000074.1 GCA_013695075.1 Acidimicrobiia bacterium | reverse complement strand
GCGGTACAGGTCAGCCGGAGGATGCTCAACCCGGCTTCACCCGGCACCGTCTCCGCCGAGACCGACACCGGCGTCAGGTCGACGGGGTCACCGGACACCTCGACACGAACAACGCCCAACCGGCGGGTGCACTCGGCACCGGCCCAGGTGGCGAGCTCGGCTGCGGTAGGTTCACCGTCGTTGTCGGTGTCGACCTGGCGTAGCGCCTGGAAGGCTGGGATCTCCGCCAGGTCGACCAGGTGGGTGAGCTCGATGACATCGGGGGTCACCCGGACACCGACGTGATGGTTCACCGACGCATTGCCCAACGGATGCGCCAGCGCCACCGATGCCACACCGAGCACCATGGCGGCGACGGCCAGCAGGACGCCGAGGCGCCTCATGGCAGCCCTTCCAGCAGCTGCCGGGCGGCAGGAGCCTCGATGGGATGGAAGCTGTCGTCGATGGCCAGCGCTGCCTCCAAGTGGTGGCGAGCCTGCTCGGCGTCGCCCAGCGCCTGGCACACTACGCCCGACTGGTAGAGCAGCCTGGCGTCGGCGACGCCCCAAACCAGTGCCCGGTCAAGGGCGAGGCGGGCCTCATCGAGGTTGCCGGCGGCGGACAGGGCGCGACCAAGGGTATGCAGGGTGGCGGCGTCGCGGCCAACCTCGGCCTCGGCTCGGGCGAGCTCGACGGCGACGGCAGCATCACCGTGCTCCGCGTGGAACCAAGCAAGGGCGCTGCGGTACACGACCTCGCCGGCGGTGAGGGCGGTGATCTGCCGCCCCGACCGGCTCCACCGGTGCCAGCAAGGCAACGGCGAGGGCCAGCAGTACGGCAACGGGTGCCGCGCTGCGCACAAGTGTCATAGACACGCTCCTCCCAAATGCGGTGTGGTGGAAAGGGTTCGGAACGACGGGAGCTGCGGATCACCGATGACTCCTGCTCTTACAGTCCCGTCTGTGGACATGCTGACGGGCGATCAGATCGCGAGGCCAACCTGAGCGACTGGCGCAGCTGGGTCAGGGACTCCATGCACGCTACGTGGAGGGCAACTTCGTCGCCGGCGTACGGTTCGTCGCCGCAGTGGGCGAGGCCGGTGACGCGCTCGGCCACCACCCGCGCGTGACGATGGGCGACGGGTACGTCGACCTCAAGCTGCTCAGCGACGACGCTGTCTTTCGTGACGACGAGGGCGCCAAACACACCGTCGAATGGGTGACACAGAAGGACGTCGACCTCGCCCGACGGGTTACCGAGACCGCCGCCGAGCGGGCGGTCGTCGCCGACCCGGCGGCGATCACCACGATCGAGGTGGCCCTCGACACGGCGCACGCGGCGACGATCGCTCCGGTGTGGGCGGTGCTGCTGACCGGGAACACCGATGCCCGTGGTCGTGGGACCATCGGCGACGACGTCCGGGACCCCGACGGGACGGGTGCCAATCCTGTGGTTCCAGGATACCGACGAGCATGAGACTCCCCGTCAGAGGTTCCACGTCGACGTATGGGTGGCGCCCGAGGTGGCTGAGCAGCGGATCACCGCCGCCGTCGCCGCCGGTGGGATCGTCGTTGCTGAGAGTCAGGCGCCGTCGTACACCGTGATCGCCGACCAGGACGGCAACAAGGCGTGCGGTGCACGACCCTGCCTCCGGCCCAAGGACGGTCAGCCGTCGCTGCCGCAAGAAGCAGACCACGACAACGGCCAGCAGACCCGCAGTGGCAGGCCGGCAGATCAGGGTTGAGGGTCAGGCCCTGGTCACCACTATGCGCATCCGCCACGAGGCGACGGCGATGAGCACCACGGCGAAGGCGGCGAGCACGCCCAACTGGGGCAGGATGTCGACGACGATGCCGTCGCGGCGCACCGTCTCGGCGAAGGCGTCGAGCGCCCAGGCATGCGGGGTGAACCGAGCCACCGTCTGCATGGTGGGGCTGAACAGCTCAAGAGGAAGCATGGCTCCCCCAATCCCCGCCAGCCCAATCCCGGCCATGATCCCCACCGAGCCGGCTTGGGCGTCGTTGCGGAAGAGGGCCCCCATCAGCATCGCCGCCCCGGCCCCGACGGCGGAGAAGGTCACCAGGATCGCCGCCGCCGCCACCGGGTCCCCCCAATCGACCCTGAAGAGGAGCAGGGTCGCCACCAGGATGTACAGCGCCTGGGCGAACACCACGGCGAAGCGCCCCATCGCCTCGCCGGTGACGATGGTCCCCACCGACGTGGGCGTCCCCATGATGCGCCTGGTCACCCCCAGGGTACGGCTCTGGATGAGGTCGGCCGATCCCGCCAACCCGGTGAGAAAGGTGAACAGCACCAGCTGACCAGCGGCGCCGGTGTCGAAGCGACCCTCGACCCCTGCGAACAGCTCCTCACCGGTGGTCGTGGTGGTCACGATGATCTCCGGCACCGCATCCTCCACCGAGTCCGCCAGCTCGAGGGCGGCGGCCGGGTCGACCCCAAGCTCGACGGCGGCTCTGGCGGCGGCGATGGTGTCGGTGGCCGCCGCCACCGCCTCCTGGACCACGACCGCCAGCTGCGGGCCGGTGCCGTCCGGTCGAGCGACGAAGCCGACCTCGCCAGCTCCCCCCGCGGCCAGCGTGGCCTCCAGGTCACCGGGAACCGTAACCCCGGCGGCGAGACCGCCCAGTTCCACGGCATCCACCAACTCGGCCTCGGTGTCGTAGGCACGCACCTGCACCTCATCGGTGGCCCCGAGGATGCGGACGACCTCGGTGCCCACCGGGCCGGCACCCGGGGCCAGGTGCACCCCCACCGTTGGCCGGAACTCACCTCCGAACTGGACCCCGATCAGCAGGATGATGCCGAGGGGAAGGATGAACACGAAGAACACGTTGGAGCGCTCCCGGACGAACCGGCGCAGGGCAGCGGCGACGATGGCGAGCACCTTCATCGTTGCAACCGCCGCGCCACCACCACCACGGCGAAGACCCCGGCAACGGCGGCGATCGCCAGCAGGCTCAGCATGGTGGGAACGGCGGCGGAGACGCCGGCTCCGGCCAGATCGCCCAGACCGCGCACGAAAAGCCCGTTGGGGGTGAGGTACTGGAGGGTGGCGAGGATGCCCTCCCCGGGGGCGATGGGAACGAACGTCCCGCCCAGCATGGCAAAGGTGACCCCGACGATCGCCTGCAGGTTGGCGGAGTGCTCGGGGGTGCGCGCCAACCCGCCCACCAGGGACATGAGCCCCACCACCGCCAGCACCGCCGACACCACCAGACCAGCAACCCCCAGCGGCGGGCCCCACTCCGCCCCCATCAGGTACGCCGAGGCCACCACCAGGATCGCCAGCGAGCCCACTCCGATGATGATGCTGGTAATGGATTTGCCCGCCAGGATCGAGCCCCGACCGATGGGCGCCACCAGCAACCGTCCCAGGGTGCCCTCGCTGCGTTCCTCCAACATCGAGGTCACGCCCGCTCCGGCAACGAAGAACATGAAGAAGATGGCGAGCCCGGCCACGAACGACGTTGGGGGCTGTAGCTGGCGGGTGACGGCGTCGATGTTGCCCAGAGTCACAGGCGGCGGCGCTGCCGCCGCCTCCACAGCCACCTCGGCCATGTCGCCCGGGCCGATGGCGCCCCCCGCCAGGGCCGTGGCCGCCGCCATCGCCCCGGTGCGGGATGCGGAGGCGAACCCATCGGCAATGGAGGTGGCGATGCCCACGGTGGTGGGGGCGTCGACGTCGCCGACGATCTCGATCTCGGCCCCCCCACCCGCCAGATAGCCGGCGGACATCCCGGCGGGCAGCATGAAGGCGGCGGCCACCTCACCGGCCTCGACGGCGGCAACCGCTTCCGCGGAAGAGCCGAACCCGGTGACCGTGGCCAATCCATCGGCGGCGATGGAGTCCAGGGTGGAGACGAAGGAATCGGACAGGGGGCCGGCGTCGAGGTCGACCACGCCGAACGACAGGTCGAGCCCGGCGTCCTCACCGCCAACCGTCCCACCGAAGACCACGTCGAACACCAGGGCCAGCACCAGCGGCGCGATGATGGCGAGGACGAACAGGGAACGGTCGCGTATCCGCAGCGCCAGGTCTTTCATGGCGATGATCCATGCCGCCCGCATCGATCGCCCTCAGTCCCGCAGCGCCTTGCCGGTGAGATGGAGGAACACCGCTTCCAGATCGGGCTCCTCGATCGTCACCGACGATACCGCCACCCCGGCGGCGGCGAGCAACGCCAGCGCCGGCGACAAGATGGCGCCGCCGTCATCGGCGAGGACCTCGACCACGCCGTCGCCGGCCGATGTCCCGGTGACCCCGGGTAGTTCACCGAGCCGAGCCGACACCTCGCGCAGCGGCCCGGAGGCCTCGATACGGAGCCGGTCCTGCTCACCGATCGACTCCACCAGCTGGCGACGCGTTCCCTCGGCGCGGATCTCACCTTGGTCGATGATCCCCACCCGGTCGCACAGCCGCTCCGCCTCCTCCATGTAGTGGGTGGTGTACAGCACCGCCATGCCCTCCGCCGACAGCTCCTCGATGCTCTCCAGGATGGCGTTGCGTGATTGCGGATCGACCCCGACCGTTGGTTCGTCCAGTATCAGCAGCGCCGGGCGGTGCAGCAGCCCGATACCGATGTTGAGGCGGCGCTTCATCCCCCCGGAGAAGTCCTTGGCCCGGTCGTCGGCCCGATCGGAGAGCCCGATGACGGCCAGCACCTCGTCGATCCGCTGCGCCAGCGCCTTCCCGGTCATCTCGTAGAGCCGGCCGAAGAAGCGCAGGTTCTCCCGGGCGGTGAGGTCGGGGTAGATGGCCACCTCCTGGGGCACCAGACCCACCAGCCGTTTCGGCTCCAGGGCGGTGGTGGTGACCGGCAGACCGGCGATCGTGACCTCACCGGCATCCTTCTCCAGCAGCCCGCTGACCATGGAGATGGTGGTGGTCTTCCCGGCCCCGTTGGGGCCCAACAGCCCATAGGTCTCCCCGGGATCGATGGTGAAGCCGACGCCCCGCACCGCCTCCAGGTCGCCGAAGCGCTTGCGCAGCCCCACCGCCTCGAGGACCGGCCCGTTGCCGCCCATCACTGTGGTCCCAGGGCGGGGATGATCGACGACCCATAGGCGTCGAGGGTGCCCTCCTGGTCGTCGTGCATCAGGTACACCCCGAAGTGATCGACCCCCAGGTCTCGCAACTCCTGCAACCGGGCAATGTGGTTGTCGACCGGGCCCAGCACACAGAAGCGGTCGACGACCTCGTCGGTGACGAAGTCGGTGGTGGGGCTGCCCGCCTTGCCGTGATGCCGGTAGTCGTAGGCCCGGCGAGCCTTGATGTACACGGAGAGGGCGGCGGGCACCTTGGCCTCGTCCTCCCCGTACCGGTCGACCAGATCGACGACGTGGTTGCCCACCATGCCGCCGAACCAGCGCAACTGGTCGCGCTGGTGGGCCAGGTCGTCACCCACGTATGCCGGGGCCACCACCGCCACACTGAGCGAGTCCGGGTCGCGCCCGGCGTCTGAGGCGGCGGTGCGGACCGTGTCCAGCGTCCACGCCAGGATCTGCGGGTCGGCCAGCTGGAGGATGAACCCGTCGGCGACCCGGCCCGTCATGTCGAGCATCCGGGGACCGTAGGCGGCCATCCACACCGGCAAGTGGCGCCCCTCGGTCACCCACGCCAACCGCACCGGGGTGCCGCGGTAGTCGACCTCGTCGCCGGCGACCAGTCCACGGATGACCCCGATGGCCTCCTCGGTGTCCGCCAGCGACCGCGGGGTGCGGCCGATGACCCGCAGCGCCGAGTCGCCCCGGCCCATGCCGCAGATGGTGCGTGGCCCGAAGTGCTGGTCCAGGGTGGCGAACATCGAGGCCAGAACGGTCCAGTCCCTGGTCCCCGGGTTGGAGACCATGGGACCGACGATCATCCGCTGGGTGGCGGCCAGCATCAGGGTGTAGGCGACGAACGCCTCCTGCCACAGCACGTGGCTGTCGAAGGTCCAGCCGTGGCTGAATCCGTTGGCTTCGGCTCGCTTGGCCAACTCGAGCACTCGCGACAGCGGAGGGTCGGTCTGCAACACCACCCCGAAGCTGAGCGGACCGCTCATGCGTTCTGGGGGAACCCGAGGTTGACCCCGCGGTGGCTGGGATCGGGCCAGCGGCTGGTGATGACCTTGCCCCTGGTGTAGAAGTGGACGCCCTCGGTGCCGTAGATGTGGCTGTCGCCGAACAGCGACGACTTCCACCCCCCGAAGGAGTAGTAGGCCACCGGGACCGGAATCGGGACGTTGACGCCCACCATCCCCACCGGCACCTCGTTCTGGAACCTTCTGGCGGCGCCTCCGTCGTTGGTGAAGATGGCCACCCCGTTGGCGTACGGGTTGGACCTGATGAGGTCCATCGCCTCGTCGTAGGTGTCCACCCGCATCGTCGACAGCACCGGCCCGAAGATCTCGTCCTGGTAGATCTTCATGTCGGCGGTGACGTTGTCGAACAGGGTGGGGCCAACGAAGAACCCGTCCTGCTCGCCGGCCAGTTTGCGCCCGTCGGCCACCAGGGTGGCCCCCTCGTCGACCCCGGAATCGATGTAGCCCATCACCCGGTCGCGGTGCTCGGGGGTGACCAGCGGCCCCATCTCGGCGTCGGGTTCCAGCCCGGGGGCGGTGCGCACCGCATGGAGCCGTTCTTCCACCTTGGGAAGCAGTTCGTCGGCGGCTCCGGCGACGGTGACCAGCACCGAGATCGCCATGCACCGCTCCCCCGCCGAGCCGTAGGCGGCACCAACCACGGCGTCGGCGGCCAGGTCCATGTCGGCGTCGGGCAACACCACCATGTGGTTCTTGGCTCCGCCCAACGCCTGCACCCGCTTGCCGTGCGCCGTTGCCGTGTCGTAGATGTACCGGGCGATGGGGGTCGAGCCGACGAACGACACCGCAGCGATGTCGGGGTGCTCCAGGATCCTGTCGACGGCCGCCTTGTCTCCGTTTACGACGTTGAGCACCCCGTCGGGGAGACCCGCCGTTGACATCAGCTCGGCGGCAAACATGGGAGCGCTGGGGTCCTTCTCCGACGGCTTGAGCACGAACGTGTTGCCACAGGCGATGGCGATGGGGTACATCCACATGGGGACCATGGCGGGGAAGTTGAACGGGGTGATGCCGGCAACCACCCCAAGAGGCTGGCGGATGGAATAGCTGTCGACCCCGGTGGACACGTTCTCGGAGAAGTCACCCTTGATGAGCTGGGGGATGCCGCAGGCGAACTCGATGACCTCCAGCCCGCGCTGCACCTCGCCGCGGGCGTCGGCGAACACCTTGCCGTGCTCGGAGACAAGCATCCTGGCCAGCTCGTCGGCGTGGCGCTCCACAAGGTCGCGGAACCGGAACATGATGGTGGATCGCTTGGCCAGCGAGATGCTGCCCCAGGTTTCCAGGGCCGCCTTGGCGGCGGCCACCGCCCGGTCGACCACCTCGGCCCCACCCAGCGCTACTTCCGCCTGCTGGTCGCCGGTGGCCGGGTTCCACACCACCCCCACACGCTCCGGGTCGGGGGCATGCTCCTTGCCGCCGATCCAGTGGTTGATACGCCTCATGGGGTTGCCTCCCGCGATCAGATGAGGTACTGGTTGGGGCCGCGCCGCAGGTACTTCCCGTCACCCGGGGCACCGTGGTAGGCGCCGTCTGCGATGAGCACCCTTCCCCGCGACAGGACCGTCTCCACGCTCCCGGCCAGCTCGTAGCCCTCCCAGCACGAGTAGTCGACGTCCATGTGGTGGGTGTCCGCCGAGATCACATGAGGTGTATCGGGATCGAAGACCACGATGTCGGCGTCGGCGCCGACGGCGATGGTGCCCTTCTGCGGGTACAGCCCGAATATCCGCGCCGGAGTAGTCGCCACCACCTCGACGAACCGGTTCAGGCTGAGATGGCCCTGGGCGACGCCGCCGTGGTAGATGAGCTCGTAGCGGTTCTCCACTGCGGGGACCCCGTTGGGGATCTTGGTGAAGTCGCCCAACCCCAGCTGCTTCTGGGTGCCCAGGGTGGGATGGTCGTTGAAGCAGAACGGGCAGTGGTCGGTGGAAACCACCTGTAGGTCGTTGGTGGCCAGCCCCCGCCACAGGGCGTCCTGGTGCCCCTCGGCGCGGCTGCGGATGGGGGTGGAGCAAACGTACTTGGCGCCTTCGAACCCGGGCTGGGACAGGTGCTCCTCGAGGGAGAAGTACAGGTACTGGGGGCAGGTCTCGGCAAAGGCGTTGACCCCCCGGTCGCGAGCCTCGGCCACCGCCGCCATCGCCTCCTTGGCCGCCAGGTGCACGATGTACACCGGGCAGCCGGCCAGTTCGGCGATGGCGATGGCGCGGTGGGTGGCCTCACCTTCGGTGATCGCCGGGCGGGTGATCCCGTGGAAC
>JACDBE010000064.1 GCA_013695075.1 Acidimicrobiia bacterium | reverse complement strand
GGGCGAGGCGCAGCTCGGTTCGGAAACACCATGTGTTTCCGAACCGAAGTACTCAGCGACGCTTGCGGCGCTGGCGGGGTGGTCGGGCGACGACATCGGGCCGGGTGCCGGGGCTGGTGTCGTTGAGGCCCTTGGCGGCCACCGCCACCCGTTCCGGCCTGGGCTCCTCCGCCGGCGGGACGGGGAATGGGGTCGGGGCAAGGATGGCCGGTACCGGCTCGTCGCCAAGGCGGCGGTCCGCCCGGCGTTGCATCCGCTGCCATTCCGGTTCCCTTTCCCGCCACACCGCCAGCAGCGGGGTCGCCAGGAACAGCGAGGAAAAGGTGCCGGCCCCGACGCCGACGAACAGGGCAAGGGCGAAATCCTGCAAGGTGGTGGCGCCGAGCAGGAACGACCCGACGAACAGCAGGCTGCCGATGGGAATCATCGTGGTGAGCGCGGTGATGATGGAGCGCATCAGCACCTCGTTCATCGACACGTTGGTGATGTAGGTGAACGTGTGCTTGGCGCCCAGGGCGCGCACGTTCTCGTCGATCTTGTCGAACACCACCACCCCGTCATACAGGGAGTAGCCGAGGATGGTGAGGACGGCGATGACCGTGGCCGGGGTCACCTCGAAACCGACGATGGAGTAGATGCCGGCGGTGACCACCAGGTCGTGGATCATCGCCGCCAAGGTGGTCGCCGCCATCTTCCACTCGTAGCGCAGCGTGATGAAGATGGCCACCACGCCGAGGAACACCGCCAGCGCCTGGATGGCGCGCCTGGTGATCTCGGCGCCGAAGGTCGGTCCAACGGCATCGACGGCGACGTCGTTGCCGTCCACCCCGGCCGCCTCGGCGAGGGCGGCGATGAGGGCGTCCTGTTCCTCGTTGCCCAGCGCCTCGGTGGCCAGCGTCACCCCATCCTGGTCGTCGCCGGTGAGCTGGATCCGGGCGCTCCCCTGACCGACGGCGGCGACGGCGTTGCGGTACTCGGCGAGGTCGGCGCCGCTGGCGTTGGGGGCCTCCAGGATCGTGCCCCCGGTGAAGTCGATGCTCAGGTCGAACTGGCGGAAGATCACCGACGCCAGCGACACGGTGACCAGGGCGGCGGCGATGGCGAAGTACAGGTTCTTGTTTGCCATGAAGTCGTAGTGGGTGTCGCCGCGGTACAGCCGACCGAAGAGACCGCTCATGCCGGTACCCCCACCGGTGCCGGGCGGGCGGTGCCACCCATCGCCGATTCGACGGTGAGGAATCCGTCGCCGTGGCCCAGCTTGCTGCGCACCAGCAGCATCGACGCCGGTCTGGTGAAGCAGTAGGCGACGATGACGTCGATGAGGGTGGCCAGCCCCAGGGTGAGGGCGAATCCCTTCACCGGACCGATCGCCAGGATCCACAGCAGCACCGAGCCGGCGAAGGCGATGAAGTCTGCGGTCAGGATGGTGCGGAAGGCGCTCTTGAACCCCTGATCGACGGCGGGGCGCAGCGGGCGGCCCTTGCGGTGATCTTCCTTGACCCGCTCGAAGAACACCACGTACGAGTCCGAAGTGATGCCGATGGAGACGATGATCCCGGTTACCCCGGCCAGAGTGAGCGTGGCACCCTGCAACCGGCTGAGCAGCGTCAGCACCAGCAACAGCAGCGAGCCGAAGATGGTGAAGCCCACGATCGCCAGCAGGCCGAACGCCCGGTAGTAGAGGACGAAGCCGACGGCGACCACCAGCAGGGCGCCGATCCCGGCGATGAGCCCGGCCCGCAGCGAGTCGTCGCCAAGCGAGGCCGAGACCGACTCCACCCGTTCCCGCTCCAGGTCGGTGGGCAGCGCCCCGTAGCGGAGGATGGTCGCCAGGTCCTCGGCCTCGGCCTGGGCGTTGTCGGCGGTGCCGATGGTGATGTACACCTGGTCGGCATCGAGGGAGGTGCCCGGCGCTACCGACTGGTCGATCGAGGGTGCCGAGTTGACCACCCCGTCGACCACGATCGCCATCTGGCGGCGGGGGTCACCCGGCGAGAATTGGGAGAGGACGGCGGTGGCGTCCTCGAACTTGGTGGCGCCCTCGGCGGTGAACTCGGGGTCGACGATGACCCCTCCGGTGATGCTCCCCACGAACCCGGCCTGGGCGCCGGTGACATCGGATCCGGCGAGGAAGGCGGGGCCTACCCGGTAGATCAGCCCGTCGTCACCCAGCAGGTAGCCCTCGGTGGTGATGTCGTCGACGATGGTGATCCCGGTGTCGGGATCGATGTTGTCCGGGATGACCGGGGCGGCGGTGGTGGTTGTCGTGGTGGCCTCGGTGGTCGTGGTCGAGGCGTCGCCCGCTGTGGTCGAGGTTGCCTCGGGAGCGGTGGTGGTGGTCACCTGCAACTCGGGGGGAAGCGGCAGCGTTCCGTTGGTGAAGGCGGGACTGATCTGGCCGATCTCGAGCACCGGGCGGAAGCTGAGCGTCCCGGTGGTGCCCACCGCCGCCAGGGCCCGGTCGCGGTCCTCCACCCCGGGGAGCTGGACCAGGATGGATCGGTTGCCCTGTACCGAGATCTCCGGTTCTTGCACGGACCCCAGGTTTTCGATGCGTCGCCGCATGATCTCGACGGCCTTGTCGAGGACCTCGTCGTCGGTACCCTCCGGAGCAACCAGGGTCACCGCAAACCCACCCCTCAAGTCGAGACCCAGGGTCGGTCCCCACCCGGCGACGGCGGCGAAGATCGCCGATCCCCAGGCGACGATGAGGATGGTCGCGATGGAGATCCAGAGCCGGCGGCGATTCACCCGATCTCGCCCCCGAGCCGCTCGGCGATGGCCTTCCTGGTGAAACGGATCCGGGTCCCGCCGACATCGAGGGTGACGTCGCTGTCGTCGATCGACAGGACCTTGCCGTACATGCCGCCGATGGTGCGCACCTCGTCACCCACCTCGACGGAGGCGCGCATCGTCTCCACCGCCTTCATCCGGCGACGTTGCGGCATGACGATCATGAAGTAGAACAGGCCGCCGAGCACGAGTAACGGCAGCACCAGCCCCAGCACCGAACCGGTCTGGCCGTTGTCGGTGGCCTCGGTGGCGAGCAGCACGGTGCCGAGGTATTCCACGAGGTCCTCCTTGCGGACAGCAACCCGGCACGATCCCCGCGCCGGGCGTCACCGCAGGTTAGTGGCCCCCCGTCGCTGTCGGCTCCAGCTCCAGCGCGCCCAGCGCAGACGTGCCCACCTGCGGCATGAGCCAAGCCAACCCGGCGGGCAACACCAGGGCGGCTAGTGGGTCGCCGGCGTAGAACAGCCTCCGCAGCATGGCGTCACCGATGTCGTCGATGGGTTCATGCGCCTTCCGCGCGCTGGTCGAGCGGCCGATCCGACGCCATTCGATACCCACACCACGCGAGGCCGGTGCCCAGCGCCAGGCTCCCAAGAATGGCCAGGAACCAGAGGGCGGGCGAGCCGAGTTGGGCAATCCCGAACCCAACCAGATGGAGTGGCGCTCCGACGGCAATCAGGAGCCCCGACGACCGTGGAAAGTCTTTCGACCTGGCAATCCAGATGCCCAAGTGAATGTGGCCCGCGACGCGTTCCCACGCTCCAGCAGCGCTGGAGCGTGGATGGCCGAGGCTCACCCCCAGCTGACGTCAGGCGGCGCGAACGGCGTGCCTCGACACCGCGTCGTGGCGCCGTTTGGTGCGCATCTGCCACGTCCACATCGCCGACTCGCGGCGCGCCGGCGATGAGTTCTCGACTCGCCCCCCGTCCAACCTCGTGCCGCCGTGGTAGCGAAGGCAGGAACCGCTACCTGACATCCAAAGGATAAGGACACGACATGCCAGAACTCCTCGTCGACTTCATCACATCCCTCGACGGCTACGCGTCGGCGGAGGGCTGGCCCGGCTTCTGGGGTCTCCAGGGGCCTGAGTACCTCGGCTGGCTGGGTGAACAACCCGAGGTCACGTACGTGATGGGAGCGAACACCTACCGACTGATGTCGGGCTTCGCCGCCGGAGAGACCCCAGCGGGAACGGACGAGTTCACGCCGACGAGGAGGCCTCCGTCGACGAACTCACGCGAGCGTCGAAGGTGGTGTTCTCCGCCTCTCTCGCGGAGCCGCTCACGTGGGCCAACTCCACGCTCGTGCGTGATGACGCGGTCGAAGCGGTCCGAGCCATGAAGGAGGGCGGCTCGGGCCTCATGAGCACGATCGGCAGCATCAGCCTGTGCCGGTCGCTGCTGCGGGCCGGACTCGTTGATCGCTTCCGGGTCGTCATGTTCCCGGTGATCACCGGCGCCACGGGAGCAGAACGCATCTACGACGGCTACCCGGATGTCGCCCTCGAGATGATCGACAACCGCACCTTCGACGGCCGAATCCAACTGGTCGAGTACCGGCCCAGCGTGCTCGAGCACCCACCGCTCGACCCGACCGCGTGATTCGAGGGACCAGCTGGGAGCCGCCACACCGATCTGCTCTCTAGATGCGACGGGCGCGACTCGGAAGCCACACCGCCCTGGCTTCCTGGCACGCCCGATGCGTTTCGTAGACGCGTTGGGACCCCCAGCCCGGCGTCTCGGGGCACACCGAGCAAAAGCTTCCTACGATCGGCCCATGAGCCTCGAGTGGGAGCAGACGATCGTCGATGCGCGCGACCCGCGTGCCCTCGGGCTCTGGTGGCGAGACGCGCTCGGCTGGGTTGTCGTGAACGACGACCCCGACGAGTTCGAGATCAGACCCAACGCGGATCGGCTTCCGGGACTCCTTTTCGCGCCGGCTTCTAAGCCGAAGACGACCAAGAATCGCCTGCACCTCGACTTCCGACCGGACGACCGAGACGCAGAGGTCGAACGATTGCTCGCGCTGGGAGCCACACGAATGGACATAGGACAAGGCGAGCAGACCTGGATTGTTCTTGGGGACCCCGAGGGCAACGAGTTCTGCGTACTCGGGTCGCGCCCGCTCTGATGGGACGCGTTGTGCTGCCTCGGGGACCTAGCGGTGCGGGCGGTACTGCAGCGTGACCCGTCCATGGCCGAAGGGGGTGTTAGAGACGAGGTCGAGCGGGTATGAGCTCGGAGCCTCCATCGTCGAGGTCCAACAACTCCTTGCCCACGCCTCCATCGGCACCACCCGCCGATACCTGACCGCCCGGGCCCTACCAGCTACGCTCAGCTGCCCTACCCACCGACGCCACCCGCGACCTCCCCACCGTGACCGGCCCATGAAGCAGACGGCCCGGTCGCGGGCTGCAGCTGGTTGCCCGCTGGTCACTGCAGCTGGGACACGCCGCCCGAACCATGCCACCCGTACGCGGGCCAGGACGTCGACGTCGCGCTCCACCTCACCATCAACCTCGCGCAGCCT
>JACDBE010000033.1 GCA_013695075.1 Acidimicrobiia bacterium | reverse complement strand
CGCCGGCGCCGTCCGAGGTTGGTTCCGGCGCCTTCTCCCTGCGACGCCCGCCTGCCTTGGTGGCCTGGCGGCGGTCCTCGGACTGCTGGGCGCTCTGGATGCTCGACGACGAGATCACTTCGTAATCCTCGCCGTATGCTCCGATCAGGGCGGCGGCGATGGCCGCCGCCGGGAGGGCGAGGAGGGCCCCCACCCCGCCAAGCAGCGAGGCGCCGACGATGACCGCACCGAACCCCACCGCCGGGTGCAGGTTCATGGTGTTGGCGGTGACGCGGGGGGCGATGAGGTAGTTCTCGACCTGCTGGTAGACGATGATGCCGACGGCCACCCACACCGCATCGGTCGGGTTCTCCAGCACCGCGATGAGCAGTGGAAGGACCCCGGCCAGGTAGGTCCCGATGGTGGGCACGAACTGTGACACCAGACCCACCCAGGCGGCCAGGGCGAAGGTGTACGGCAGACCGATGAGGGTGAACACCCCGAAGTGAAATGCGGCCGACATCACCGCCAGCAGCAGCCTGGAGTACACGTAGCCGCCCACCTTGTCGATGGTGATGGTGGTGATGTTGTCGATGTGCGCCTGCTGCTCCGGTGGAAAGCGGCGCAGCATGGTCTCCCGCAGCCTGGGAAGATCGGCGAGGATGTAGAAGACGAACAGCGAGATGGTGAGCGCCTGGAACACCATCCCCAAGGTGGTGGTCGCCAGCCCGAGGATGCCCCCAACGGCGTTGGAGGCGAATTCCGTCAGCCGGTTGCGATCCTCGGTGAGCTGACCCACCATGGCGTCGACGTTGATCTCGATCCCGAAGGTCTCTTGCAGCCAGACCGACACCTCGCGCACGTAGGTGGGAGCCTCGGCGACCAGGCGGATCACCTCCCCGATGATGATCTGGGTGAGGGCGAAGGCGAACAGCACGCCGAAGATCAACCCGGCCAGCATCACCGCTCCGGTCGCCAGGCCGCGGCGCCAGCCCCTCCTGGTCAGCACCTCGACGGCGGGGAGGAGGGCGAAGGCGACGAACAGGGAGATCAGCACCGTGATCAGGAAGCCCGAGGTGGAGCTGAAGATCCACGTCGCCACCGAGATCACCGCCAAGGCCACCAGCGCCGCCGCCGCCACCCGCGGGAGCCACGTCTGGTACCAGTGCCCGCTGCGGTGGCTCGGGGTCGGCTCTAGCGGGAGTGCGTCTCGGTCGGCTTGCATCGTGGGGAGCATACGGAGGCAGCGATCGGCGGTACGACGGTCGGAATGGGTCTGCAGACCCCTTGCCGACTCACCGCGCCGGGGTACGCTGCGGGCGCTCGTCGATCGGGATTGCACGCGGGTGGTTGACACCAAACGTGCCCGATCGACGCTTGGTTTGGAGGGCGGGCGCTGGCTGGCACCGGGACATCGGCTGCTACCGTGCCGGCCGGGAAACCCCCTGGGAGGGACAGTGGCGGATGAGAATGTGGTGAGAATCGCCGCCGTCGGTGGTCGGCACCACCTCGACATGTTCGCATCGACTGCCGATGGTGGATCGATGCGCAGCGAAGGTCTCGGCGAGGCCATCGCCGCCCGCTACCCGGGGGTGAAGGTCGACCTGGTGGTCGAGGAGGTGCCCGGGTTCGACGAAGTGCGTCGCCGGCTCGCCGCCGGGTCGTTCCTGTCGGGTGAACATCAGCCCGACGTCGTGATCCTGTCGGTGGACGATGATGTGCGTCGCCTCCCACAGCGGGCCGCAGACCCGGCCGCCGCCGTCGCCGCCGTCGCCGACGACCTCATGGCCATTACCTACCACTTCAAGGAGGCGGGGGTGCGGGTGCTGGTGGCCAATGCCTGCACCGTCGACCCCGACGCTTCACCCTTCCCCGATGCCACCGACGTCGAGCCCATCGGACTGCGGGCCCACCGGCTCGACCTGATGCTGGTTCAGGTGTCGCACAGCGACGGCATCTCGGTCATCGATATCGACCGCAGCATGGCCGAGATCGGCGCCGCCGAGAACCTCTCCGCCCCCATGGTCTACAGCCCCGCCGCCTGCGCCCGGATCATCGACGACACGGTGACCATCCTGGACGACTACGGCTTCGTCGACGACCGGCCGCTGCTGGAGCAGGTGGGTTCGGGGAGAAAGTCGGGTCCGGCATGATCATGCAGCTCAAGATGCCGATGGTGGAACGGGTGGTCCACTCCGGGCGAGTCATCGGATGGCATGTGGCTCCCGGGGAGGTCATCACCCCCGGGCAGTCGCTGTGCAAGGTGGCCATCGACCAGGTGATCGGCAAGCGGGATGTTCCCAAGGACGTCTACTTCGAGGTCGAGCTGGTGTCCAACGACCGGGGCCGGCTCCACACCGGGATTATCGGCACCGGTCAGAAGGTGGTGCCCGGTGATGTGATGGCGGTGGTGACGAGCATGGACCACGGCGAGGCCGGCATAGGTGACACCTGGCGCACCGCACCGGCGATGAGGGTTACGACACGATTCGTCGACGACGACGAGGGGGATGACTGATGGAGCGCAGGAAGGCCAAGGTGGCGATGCGTGCAGTGCGCACGGTGTTCGGGCGCAACAGCGCCGTGGAGAGCTGGGTGCGGCGCAATCGCCAGGCCAGCAAGAACCAGACCACCTTCGAGCGCGGCGACGGGTGGGTCCAGATCAGCGGGCCCAGCTTCGTCATCGTCAGCGAGTCCTCCGACCTGCCCGGACCCCGTCGCGGCATCCTGCTGCGGGGCGGGTGCGATCTGCCCACCACGTACACCGCGGCGCCGCTGCTGCGCCAGGGGATCAAGGGCACCATCGCCATCTACCGGCAGCTTGGCGGCACCGGCAGCCACCGCTCCGATCAGCTGTTGCAGACGCTCGGCGATGTCGACCCGGGCTTCATGGCCGAGGCCAGAGACAACCTGCGACTGCATCAAGAGAACTTCCAGCCGGTGATGTTCGCCCCCGACTTCGAGATCCGCAGGCATCCTCAGGCGGGGAGGTTCCCCACGTCGGTGACGGTGATGTCCATCGCCCAGGACGAGGTGCGCCAGCTGTACCGCCACCGCCAGCTGGGCCACGTGGTGGACCCTGGCGGTTGGTGGCTCAACCAGGACCTCGACCGGGTGCTCGACGACCTTTCGGCGGTCCATTGGTTCCGGGAGCACTTCGCCAAGATCGGGCGGCTCCGCGTCGCCCAGTCCATGGCCAACAACACCAAGGTCATCGAGGAGATCCGCAGCCGCAACGGGTCCAAGGTGGTGTTCTACAACACCATGGTCATCGACCCGGCGTCGACGGTGCACAACTACCAGTGGCTCAATGCCACCCACAGCGCCCGGCGACGTGAGTTCGCCATCGCCCTGGCCGAGCTGTCCGCCCGGATGAACTTCCCCATCGTTGACGTCGACCGGATCCTGAAGACCCAGGGCGTCCAAGAGCAGGTGGACTTCGCCCACTTCCCGGTGGATCGGCAGGCGCCCATCGGCGCCGAGTTCCACCGGATCCTCCAGGACTTCGAGGTGGTGTGACCTGGCGGCCGGGATGATCCCATTCGTCTTCCTGGTGGGATCGGGCCGGTCGGGTACCACCCTGTACCGCAACATCCTCGACAGCCACACCGAGCTGGCCATCACCCATGAGGCCCACGTGGTGGCGCCCCTGGTGCGGCGCCGCAAACGCTACGAGGGCGCCGAGTTCGCCGTCGACCGGTTCATCGCCGACCTGTATGGAAACCCCAACTTCCGCCGTCAGGATCTCGATCGCCCGATGGTGGCGGAGGCCGTCGCCGCGGCGGCGCCCACCACCGTGCCCGATGCGGTGCGGGCGGTATTCGCCGCCTACGCCGCCGCCGCCGGCAAGACCCGGTATGGCGACAAGACCCCCGGATACGTCACCAGCATCGCCCCCCTGGCCGCCGCCTTCCCGGAGAGCCGGTTCGTCCACATCATCAGGGACGGGCGTGACGTCGCTCTCGGCTACCTGGACCGCGATGAGTGGGGGCCGAGCACGGTTGCCGACGCCGGCTTCTACTGGGTGAGCCGGGTGGGCCGGGGCCGGGAGGCTGGCGCCGCTCTTGGCTCGAGGCGTTACCTGGAGACCCGGTACGAGGACCTGGTGCGTGACCCGGAACCGGAGGTGCGCCGGCTGTGCGACTTCCTCGATCTCGAGTACCAGAGCCACATGCTGCGCTTCCACGAGCAGGGCGCCGCCTTCATCGCCGGTACCAGGCACCCCGACGCCTTCACCGGGTTGGCCCAGCCGATCACCCGGGGGATGCGCGACTGGCGCACCCAGATGGCAGCCGACGACGTGCTGCTGTTCGAGGCCATCGCCGGCGATCTCCTCGACCACCTGGGGTACGAGTGCACCGGGGTCCCCACCCCGGTCTCGGTGAGGCTGGAGGTGGCCCGAGCGCGATTCGGCTGGGAACGGCAACGGCTCGCCAGCCGGCTGCAACCGCTGGCTGCCCGGGTGCGCAAGGTCGCCGGCGCCCGCCCCTGACCCCAGGTCAACCCCCGATGCCATACAGCTCGAGGAGGCGCGTCGTGACTATCTGCGGGGAATAGGCGTCGGCTCGCACCCTGCCCGCCTCTCCCAGCCGCCGGCGGAGGTCTGGATCGGCGACCAGCCGGCGCAACGCCGCCGCCGCCGCCGCCGGGTCCTCGGTGGAGTAGAGCAGCCCGGCCTCGTCGTCGCCGAGGAGCTGGCGCAGGGGGGGGATGTCGCTGGCCACCACCGCAATCCCGTTCATCATCGCCTCGGCGGCTACTCGGCAGAAGGACTCGGACCGCGACGGTACCCACACGATGTCGA
>JACDBE010000026.1 GCA_013695075.1 Acidimicrobiia bacterium | reverse complement strand
CGCCGTACTCGATGTCGTCGGGGTGAGCGACAACGACCAGGCCACGCCGCCAGTCCTCGGGGAGCGCTTCAATGGGTGCTGCGGACACGGTGCGGTTCTTCCTCCTGCTGGCGTTGGACCCGCATTGTGGCTGCTCACCGCACCGGGCGCCCCCGTAGAGTGCCCCGATGACCAGGGGATCGGCGGCGCGGTGGGAGCCTTTCGGCCCGACGGTGTTCGCCGAGATCACCGCCCTGGCCGTGGAGCATGGGGCGATCAACCTGGGCCAGGGCACCCCAGGATTCGACGGGCCGGACTTCGTCAAGGAGGCCGCCGTCGCCGCCATGGCCCGGGGGGACAATCAGTACGCCCGGATGTTCGGGCTCCCCGCCCTCAACACCGCCATTGCCGGGCGGTTCAGCGCCGCCACCGGGATCCCGATCGATCCCGACGGAGACGTCACAGTGACCTCGGGGTGCACCGAGGCCCTGGCCGCCTGCTTTCTCGGGCT
Organism: Acidimicrobiia bacterium; assembly: GCA_013695075.1. Taxonomy (GTDB): domain Bacteria; phylum Actinomycetota; class Acidimicrobiia; order Spongiisociales; family UBA5794; genus JACDBE01. The sequence continues at coordinate 3,261 of JACDBE010000026.1, read as the reverse complement.
GGTCGACCCCGGCGACGAGGTGGTGCTGATCGAGCCCTTCTACGACTCCTACCCGGCCGGGATCGCCATGGTGGGGGCCACCCGCCGCCACGTCACGCTGCGACCGCCCGATTTTCGGCTGGACGACACCGACCTGGGGGACGTCGTGAACGCCCGCACCCGGATGATCGTCCTCAACACCCCGCACAACCCGGTGGGTCGGGTGTTCGACCGCGCCGAGCTGGACCTGGTGGCCACGCTGGCGCAGCGCCACGACGCGGTTGTGGTGGCCGACGAGGTGTACGAGCACCTGGTGTTCGAAGGCGAGCACGTGTCCATCGCCTCGCGGCCCGGTATGTGGGAGCGCACCATCACCCTGTCGTCGCTGGGCAAGACCTTCTCGCTCACCGGGTGGAAAGTGGGCTGGGCGGTGGCCCCGGCCGACCTCACCGCCGCCGTGCGCGCCGCCCACCAGTTCCTCACATTCGCCGTCCCCACCCCGCTGCAACACGGCGCCGTTGCCGCCCTCGGCGCCCCCCGGTCCTACTTCGATGGGTTCGTCGCCGGGTATCGCCGGCGCCGCGACCTGCTGGTCGACGGTCTCCAAGCTGCCGGGTTCGGGGTGCGACCTCCCGAGGGGACCTACTTCGTGCTTGCCGACCACACCCCGTTCGGGTTCGCCGACGACGTTTCCTTCGCCCGCCATCTCGCCACCAACGTCGGGGTGGCTGCCATCCCGCCGAGTTCGTTCTACGACGACCCGGCGGACGGTTCCGGGCTCATCCGGTTCGCCTTCTGCAAGCCTGAGGCCGAGCTGGCCGAGGCCGTGAGCAGGCTGGGATCGCTGCACCGCTGACCGGGCGGCGAGCCGAGCCGGGGTGGGGGGACGACCTTGACGTTGCACGACAACAGTGGATCGCATCACTGCGGTGATGCCGATGCCGGGCCATCCACGGGGTTGAGATGGTCGTTGATCGTCTGGGAGATGTCGTCGAGAGCCTCCAGCTGGGCCGGGCTCAGCAGGTCGATGAAGTGGCACCGTACCGCCGTCACGTGGCCGGGTGCGGCCGACTCGATCGCCTGCCGACCTTTGGCGGTGAGGGCGATCACCGCGCCACGCCCGTCGGCGGGGTGCGGCAAGCGCATGACCAGGCCACGCTGCGCCATGCGGGTGACCTGGTGTGACAGCCGGCTGCTCGACCACTGCAGGCGCTCGGCCAACTGGCGGGCGCGCCAGCGATCGTCGTCGGACTCGGTGAGGTTGGACAGCACGGCGTAGTCCGCGCCGGATAGCCCGCTGCCGGCGAGGTCTCGCTCCAAGCGGGCATCGAGCTGCCGCCACATGCGTCGGTAGCCACGCCACGCCCGATCCTCGGTGGGGGTCAACCATCGCACGGGTTCCATGAGCCGCATTCTAGCGACTAGTTGACGTGTCAGTATAACTTGAGGTAGGGTAACTGACGTGTCAGAGAACATGCCTGCGTCAGGTACCAGCGATGCCGGGCGGCTGCCCGGCCGCCTCGCCAGGTTGCTCGGCGGCCTGTTGCTGTTCGGGCTTGGTCTTACGCTGATGGTGCGATCTGGGCTCGGGTTGTCGCCGTGGGACGTGCTGCACGACGGGGTCGCCCGGCGGACCGGGCTCACCATCGGGTGGATTGTGATCGCCATGTCGCTGGTGGTTCTGGTCCTCTGGGTGCCGTTGCGTGAGAGACCCGGGCTGGGCACCGTGGCCAACGCCCTGGGTGTCGGGCTGGTGGTGAACGGCACCCTGGCGATTGTGCCGACGGCGGAGGGCATTTTGTGGCGGTGGCTTTTTCTGGTTGCCGGGATTTTGCTGATCGGCGTAGGCACCGGGCTCTACATCGGGGCCGGGCTCGGGTCGGGACCGCGCGATGGCCTGATGACCGGGCTGGCACGCCGCGGGTGGTCGATCCGGTGGGCGCGGACGGTGGTGGAGGTGTCGGTGCTGGCGGCGGGTATCGCCCTGGGCGGCACGGTTGGGATCGGTACGCTGGTCTTCGCCGTCGCCATCGGCCCGCTGGCGCACTTCTTCATTCCGCGGCTGACCGTGCATCCGGCGCTGATGCGGGAAGCCCACGCCGCCCGGCCGTGCGTGGAACCCCCGGCGGCACCGGCGTCACCGTGAAGGCGGTCACCATCGGGGTAGATGTATCAACATCGGCCGCGGCCGGCGCCGATCCGGTGCGCTTCGCCCAGGCGGCCGAGCGTCTCGGCTTCGATTTCGTGTCGTGTTCGGACCACCCGTCGGGAACCCACCCCAGCTTCGAGACGTGGACCCTGCTCACCTGGATCGCGGCGGCAACGAAACGTGTCGGCATAGTCACCCGGGTGCTCGGAGTGCCCTATCGACCACCGGCGATGGTGGCCAAGATGGCGGAGACTCTGGATCGGTTGTCGGGCGGTCGCCTGATCCTCGGTCTCGGCGGCGGTTACTCCGACGACGAGTTCCGTGGATTCGGGTTGCGGGTGCCGACGCCTCGGGAGAAGGTCGACGGCATGGAGGAGGCGGTGCGCATCATCCGGGGGCTGTGGTCCCAACCCGGTTTCAGCTTCGATGGCCGGCTCTTCACCACCGCCGATGCTGAACTGGAACCCAAGCCGGACCGCACCATCCCCATCTGGCTGGGCACCTTCGGCGATCGGGCGTTGACCGTCACCGGCAGGCTCGCCGATGGCTGGATCCCGTCGCACGGAATGGCGCCCCCAGCACCGGCGGAGGTGATGCGCCGCCGGGTGCGTGCCGCTGCCGAGGAAGCCGGGCGCGATCCCGACGACATCACCTACGCCTACAACGTCGAGGTTCGGGCCGGGGAACAGCGGCCGAGTCCCGACTCGACGGCGGTGTGGGGTTCGTCCCGAGCTGTCGCCGAGCAGCTCGCCTCGTTCGTCGGACTCGGCTTCACCACCCTGAACCTCAAGCCGGTCGGCGCGGACCGGGGCGAGCAGCTCGAACTCCTCGCTACCGAGGTGCTGCCGGTCCTGCGGCCCGACGCTGCCAACTAGGGGTCCACCGGATTCCACGGCACCCGATGGCCCCGGGACGCGGTCTGTGTCGAGTCGACCACACACCACGCCTACACAACAACGGTGACGCGCCGGCGTTCGGCGTGTGGTTCGCGACTCCGAGATGACTGGAATCAGTACCTTCCAGCCATGAAGTCCACCTGGCAGGACCCGGCTTGGCTGGCAACGGCCCATGCCTGGATCGAGGCAGAGTTGGAGCGGCTCGGGATCAGGCACACGGGCACCATCGAGCAGCCC
>JACDBE010000015.1 GCA_013695075.1 Acidimicrobiia bacterium | reverse complement strand
GCCACGTCTTGTTGAGCTCGCCGGGTAGGCCACCCGCCGCCGCCACCAGGTAGTCCTGGTCCTCGACCAGCCGGTTGACGACGCCGATCACCTGGGCGTACGAGGGCAGCCCGGTGGGGGTGGTGGCTGCGGCGGTGGTGACCTCATTGACGGTCTGGTTCCACAGCGCCGTCTCCGCCCGTCCCCGATCGGCCCACTCCTCGGGGCCCCGGTATCCCGCCAGCGCCAGCACCGCCGACAGCGCCTCCAATCCGACGGCTGCATCCCCCACCACGGGGAAGCCGAGATGCTTGGCGGCGTCGAACCGGCAGGTGTTGACGCTCACCAGCGACAGGGCGTCGTCGCCGAACACCGACCACGATCCGGTGGTGAAGTCCGCCAGCCGGGTGCCCACGGCGATTACCACGTCGGCCTCGCCCGCCATCAGGTTGGCGCTCGTCGACCCGGTGACCCCCAGCGGCCCCACCTGCAGGTCGTCGTCCCAACCGAGGCAGCCCTTACCCGCCACCGTCTCCGCCACCGGGATGCGGTGGGTGGTGGCGAACGACTCCAGGGCCACCTCGGCCCCCGAGTAGCGCACCCCGCCACCGGCGATGAGCAGAGGGCGGTGGGCGATGGCGATGACCTCGGCGGCGGCGGCCACCTCGGCGGCGTCCGGGACGGGACGGCGGATGCGGTGTACCCGGCGGGCGAAGAAGCGCTGCGGATAGTCGTAGGCCACCGCCTGGACGTCCTGGGGGAGACCTAGGAACACCGGGCCACAGTCCGCCGGGTCGAGCAGGGTTGCCACCGCCTGCGGCATGGTGGCCAGCACCTGGGCGGGGTGAGTGATCCGGTCCCAGTAGCGCACCACGGGACGAAAGGCGTCGTTGACCGTGATGGTGGGATCGGTGAAGGTCTCCGCCTGCTGCAGCACCGGTTCGGGGATGCGGCTGATAAAGGTGTCACCCGCCAGCAGCAGCACCGGCAGCCGGTTGGCCATGGCGATGCCGGCGGCGGTGACCATCTGTAGCGCTCCGGGCCCGATCGACGAGGTGGCCACCATCACCTGGCGGCGGCGCCGGGCCCTGGCGAAGGCGACGGCCGCCATCGCCATCGTTCCCTCGTGCTGGCCCCGCCAGGTGGGGAGGTCGTCGCCGGCGGCGTGCAGCGCCTCGCCCAAAGCGGTGACGTTGCCGTGCCCGAAGATGGCGAACACCCCGGGGAACAAGGCGCTCACCTGCCCCGACTCCAGCTCCACCCGCTGGGCGATCAGGTAGCGGACCAATGCCTGGGCCATGGTCAGCCTCACCGTGTCCACCGCTGGCTCCTTCCGGTCGGGCATCTGCTTGACACCCCGGCGGCGCAGACCGTAACGTACACCGCCTTATTGGAACGTTCCAAACGGGTGAGGAGCAGACGATGCACCTGGCGTTGATCGGCACCGGCCGCATCGGTCGCTACCACGCCGCCCTGCTCACTTCCACCCCGGGGGTCACCGCCATAACCGTCGCCGACGTCGACCAGCCCCGTGCCGCCGCCGTAGCCGCCGACCTGGGGATCGAGGCCGCCGCCAGCGTCACCGCCGCCATCACCGCCGCCGATGCCGTGGTCATCGCCGCCGCCACCGACGCCCACGCCGACCTCATCATGGAGTCGACGGCAGCCGGCAAGCCCACCTTCTGCGAGAAGCCGATCGCGCTCGACCTGGCGTCTACCCGCACCGTGGTGGATCACGTCACCGCCACCGGGGCCACGGTCCACATGGGGTTCCAACGCCGCTTCGATCCCGGCTACCGAGCCGCTCGCCAGCTGGTGGCGACCGGCGAGCTGGGGACGATCTACGTCATCCGGATGGTGGGGCACGACCCGCAGCCTCCCCACGAGGCGTACATTCCCGTGTCCGGTGGGCTGTTCCGCGACTTCGGGGTCCACGACTTCGACGCCATCCGCTATGTCACCGGCGACGAGGTGGTGGAGGTGTACGCCGACGGTGCCGTGCTCGGGTTCCCGGTGTTCGCCACCTACGGTGACATCGACACCGGGGTGGCCATCCTCACCCTGGGCTCGGGCGCCCGGGCGCTGCTGTCGAGCACCCGGCACAACCCGCACGGCTACGACATCAGGATGGAGCTGTTCGGCTCCGGTGACAGCGCCGTAGTGGGGTGGGACGAGCGGACCCCGCTGCGGTCGTTGGAACCGGGCGGGCCGCAGCTCCCCGCCGACCCCTACCCCGACTTCCAGGCCCGGTTCCGCACCGCATACCAGCGGGAGCTGGCGGCCTTTGTGGAGGTCGCCGCCGGCGACCGGCCGAGCCCGTGCACCGTGGTCGATGCCCTGGAGGCGCTGCGGATCGCCGTGGCCTGTGACCGGTCGCGGGCCGAGCACCGCCCGGTGCGGCTCGAGGAGGTGGCATGATCAGTCGCCTGGCCAGTGACAAGGTGGCCGGGGCTCCCATCTCGTGGGGGGTGTGCGAGGTGCCCGGATGGGGTCACCAGCTCGACCCGGACAGGGTGCTGACGGAGATGGCGTCGCTGGGATTGACCGCCACCGAGCGAGGCCCCGATGGCTTCCTCCCCGACGATCCCGCCGCCCTGCGCCGTCTGCTGGACCGCCACCGGCTGCGGCTGGTGGCCGGGTTCGTCCCGGTGGTGCTCCATCTGCCGGAGACGTGGCGGCGGCAACGGGTCGACTTCGAGCAGCGATGCGCCACTCTGGCCGCCGGGGGCGCCGAGGTGGCGGTGCTCGCCGCCGCCACCGGGGTCGCCGGCTACGACACCACCGCCGAACTCGACGACGCCTCCTGGGGCCACCTGGTCGCCACCATCGACCAGACGGCGGGGATAGCGGCGCGCTATGGTCTGGCCACCGCCCTCCACCCCCACTTCGGCACCGTGATCGAATCGCCGGCCCACATCGCCCGCCTGCTCGCCACCAGCCCGGTCGACCTGTGCCTGGACACCGGCCACGTGTTGGTGGGCGGGGGCGACCCGGTGGGCATCGCCGCCGCCGCCGGCGGCCGGATCTGTCACGTCCACCTCAAGGACGTCGACACCGCCGTCGCCGCCCGGGTCCGCCACGGCGAGGTCAGCTACCGCCAGGCGGTGATCGACGGCATGTACCGGCCGTTGGGGGCCGGGGACCTTGACCTGGCGGCGATCCTGGCCACCCTCGACGATGCCGGCTTCGATGGCTGGGTGGTGCTAGAACAGGACACCGTGGTGGCTGCCGAACCCCGTCCGGGGACCGGACCGGTGACCGATGCCAGAGCCAGCATGGACTTCCTGCAGCAAGCAATGGAGGCGGCGTGATCGCCGCCATCACCACACAAGAAAGAGGAGAAGGCGGTATGCGCAACAGACTCTGGGTATTCCTGCTGGCGTTGCTGATGCTGGGTGCTGCGGCCTGCACCCCGGCGGAGGACACCGGCGCCACCGACGCCCCCGGTGACGGAGGCACCGCCACCACCGCCGAGGGCGGAGGCGACGGCGACGGCGTGGCCCAACGCGGTTACCGGTTCGTGGTGGTCTCCCACGGCCAGGCCTCGGACCCCTTCTGGAGCGTGGCCGCCAACGGCGTCGCCGCCGCCGGCGACGATATGGGGGTAACCACCGAGTACCAGGCGCCCACCTCGGGCGCCTTCGACCCGGTGGAGATGGCGCAGCTCATCGAGGCGGCGGTGGCCTCCCAGCCCGACGGGCTGGTGGTGAGCATCCCCGACCCCGATGCCCTCGGCCCGGCCATCCAGGCCGCCGTCGACGCCGGCATCCCGGTCATCTCCATGAACTCCGGCTCGGACGTCTTTGCCGACTTCGGGGTGTTGGTGCACGTGGGCCAGACCGAGTACGAGGCCGGGCTCATCGCCGGCCAGCGGATGGCCGAAGAGGGTGTCACCAACGCCCTGTGCATCAATCAGGAGGTGGGCAACGTTGCCCTCGACCTGCGCTGTCAGGGCTTCACCGAGGGAGTAGGCGGCAACGTCGAGGTGATCCCGGTTGACCTGGCCGATCCGACCGGTGCCCAGTCGACGGTTTCCGGTGCCCTGTCGGCCAACCCCGATGTCAACGGCATCCTCACCCTGGGCCCGACCGGTGCGCTGCCCACCCTGGCGGCGGTGGAGGAGGCCAACGCCGACATCGCCCTGGCCACCTTCGACCTGGCCCCCGAGGTGCTCAACGCCATCGACGAGGGGACCATGCTGTTTGCCATCGACCAGGCGCAGTACCTCCAGGGTTACCTGCCCATCGTGCTGCTCACCCAGTACCTCGACACCGGGGCAATCCCCCTCGGGTCGGTCGACCGGGTGATCCTCACCGGACCGCAGATCGTCACCGCCGAGACGGCGTTATCGGTGGTCGAGGCGTCGGAGGCCGGGCTGCGCTGAGCAACCATCGAGGTGCGGGGGGTCGGCCAACCTGATGACCGGCCCCCCACACCGCAACCCCGTACATCGGGGACCGGAGGGAGGACGGACGTGACCACAACGGAAGAGGCCCCGGCACCGCCGGAGACCGCCGACGAACGCGTCAGACGGGTCGGTGGTCTGGCCAACCTGATGACCCGACCGGAGATCGGGGCTCTCGCCGCCCTGGTGCTGGTGTGGGTGTTCTTCGCCATCGTCGCCTTCGACAACAACTTCGTCTCGATGGCGGCCACCGCCTCGATCCTCAACCGGGCGGCGCCGCTGGGCATCCTGGCGGTGGCGGTGGCGCTGCTGATGATCGCCGGCGAGTTCGACCTGTCGGTGGGTTCGATCATCGGATTCGCCGGCATCGCCATCATGCTGATGGTGACCCCGGGCAGCGCCGGCGGGTTCGGTCTGGCGCTGGGCCCGGCGATCGTCATCGCCCTGTTGATCACGCTGGCTGCCGGGCTATTCAACGGGATCCTGGTGGTGACCACCAAGTTGCCGTCGTTCATCATCACCCTTGGCGGTCTGTTCATCTTCCGGGGTCTGGCAACCGCGGCGGCCCGCATCCGCACCGCGCGCACCCAGCTGGGAGGGTTCGGTGACGTCCCCGGGTTCGACATCCTCAACGCCCTGCTCGGCCAGAAGATCGACATCTTCGGGGCCGCCTTCGACATCGCCATCCTGTGGTGGATCGGGCTCACCGCCCTGGCCACCTGGGTGCTGCTGCGCACCAAGGTGGGCAACTGGATCTACGGGGTGGGCGGCGACACCAACGCCTCCCGCAACGTGGGGGTGCCGGTCAACCGGCTCGTCGTCAGCCTGTTCGTGCTCACCGCCTTCGCCGCCTTCTTGGTGGCGCTGATCCAGGTCACCCAGTTCGGTGGCGCCGACTCGCTGCGCGGCGAACAGCAGGAGTTCAACGCCATCATCGCCGCCGTGGTGGGAGGGGTGCTGCTCACCGGTGGCTACGGCTCGGTTGTCGGCGCCGCCGCCGGGGCGCTGATCTTCGCCCTGGTGCAGCAGGGCATCACCATCACCGGGGTCGACGCCGACTGGTTCAAGGTGTTCGTCGGGGCGATCCTGGTGCTGGCCGTCATCTTCAACAACTACATCCGGCAACGAGCCCAGAAGCGGTGAGCGTGATGACCCACAACGAATCCATGACCATTGCCCCCATCCTCGAGGTGAAGAGCATCTCCAAGTTCTTCGGCTCGGTGATCGCCCTCCACGACGTGTCCATGTTCGTCAGGCCGGGCGAGGTCACCTGCCTGCTCGGTGACAACGGTGCGGGCAAGTCGACGCTGATCAAGACCCTGGCCGGGGTGCACAAGCCAACCGAGGGCGAATACTTCTTCGAGGGCAAGCCGGTCGACTTCAACTCGCCCCGCGACGCCCTGGAGCACGGTATCGCCACCGTGTACCAGGACCTGGCGATGATCCCGCTGATGTCGATCTGGAGGAACTTCTTCCTTGGCTCGGAGCCGACCAAGGGGGTGCCGCCGTTGCGTCGCTTCGACGTGTCCCACGCCAAGCAGGTCACCCGCGAGGAGATGGCCAAGATGGGCATCGACATCCGCAACCCCGACCAACCGGTGGGGACGTTGTCCGGCGGTGAACGCCAATCGGTGGCCATCGCCCGGGCGGTGTACTTCGGCGCCAAGGTGCTCATCCTCGACGAGCCGACGGCGGCGCTGGGGGTCAAGCAGGCCGGGGTGGTGCTGCGCTACATCCTCCAGGCCAAGCAGCGGGGCATCGGGGTGATCTTCATCACCCACAACCCGCACCACGCCTACCCGGTGGGCGACCACTTCGTCATTCTGCGCCGGGGCACCATCTACGGCGACTACGCCAAGGCCGACGTCCCGTTGGAGCAGCTGGTGTCGATGATGGCCGGCGGGGCCGACCTGGAGGCGCTCAGCCACGAGCTGGCGTCGGCATCACGCACCGACACCGGGCGTGCCGCCGAGGAGCTGGCCGAGGCGGCGCAGGCGTACCACGCCACGGCCGTGGAGGCCGCCGAGGGGGCCACCCAGGACGAATGAGTCATCATTCGGGTCCAAACTTTGAGCGTCTTACCCCGCCTCGCAGGGTGAGTCGCTCAAAGTTTGTAGGCCGGTGGGGCCGATGAGCTACGACGTGGTGACGATGGGTCGGGTGGGAGTCGACCTGTATCCAAACCAGCTGGGGGTGCCGTTGGCCGACGTGGAGACGTTCTCCAAGTTCCTCGGGGGGACGGCGACCAACGTTGCCGTTGCCTGCGCCCGGTACGGGCACAACGCCGCCGTCATCACCAAGGTAGGAGACGACGGGTTCGGGCCGTTCGTCCGCAAGGCGCTGATCCGCTTCGGCGTCGACACCCGGTTCGTGGGCACCGATCCCGAGCTGCGGACCCCGGTGGTGTTCTGCGAGATCCACCCCCCGGACCACTTCCCCATCCTGTTCTACCGCCAACCCAAGGCGCCCGACCTCAACCTGCGCCACGATGAGCTCGATCTCGATGCCATCACCGCCGCCCGGATCCTGTGGACCACCGGGACCGGGCTGTGCGCCGAGCCGTCGCGCACCGCCACCCTGGGCGCCCTCGACGCCCGGGTAGGTGGCGAAGGTCTGGCCACCATCCACGACCTGGACTACCGGGCGGTGTTCTGGGATACGACAGAGGAAGCGGGGCGCTGGCAGCGGGAGGCGCTGGCTCGGGCCACCATCACCGTTGGCAACCTGGAGGAGTGCGCCGTCGCCGTCGGTGAGGGGTCACCGGAGACCATGGCGGCCCGTATCCTCGACCTGGGGGTGGAGGTGGCCATCGTCAAGCAGGGCCCGAAAGGGGTGTCCGCCCACACCGCCGCCGCCACCTTTGCAGCGGCACCGGTGAGCGTGGAGGTGGTGAACGGGTTGGGCGCCGGCGACGCCTTCGGCGGCGCCGTGTGCCACGGGCTGCTCTCCGGCTGGGATTGGCCCGACACCATCGCCTTCGCCAACGCCGCCGGGGCGTACGTGGCCGGGCAGCTGGCCTGCGCCGACGCCATGCCCGACGAGGCCACGGTGCGGTCGCTGATGGGCTCAGGGCGCGGTTGACCCGTGCCCCGGATCCTCTCCGCGGCCCCAGCGGGCAACGACATCCATGGCGGGGGCGGTGACCCCGCCGTGGCGGGGCAGGTCGGCCTCGCCGGTGACCACCTGGACCACGGCGGCGGCAAACAGCTCCCGAGGCTCGTCCCCCGACCCGGCGGTGCCATCCCAATCTGCCTCAGGGTCGAGTCCCTGGGCGGCGGCAAAGGCGTGGCGCAGGGCGTCGTCGGCGCAGGCGGCGTCGAGATGGTGACCTACCTCGTGCACCAGGGAGGCGGTGAGCCTGGGGGCGGTGGCCGGCACCCGCAGCACCACGGTGGTGTCTGCGGGGAGGTAGCGGGCCCTGTCGGCGAGGTCGGGGGCGCTCTCCACCCGCAGCCCCTCCAGGCAGCCGGTGCGGGCGGGCAGCGCCTCACGCACCGAGGCCACCACCGCCGTGGCGAGGACCTCGACGTCATCGGGCATCGCCGGGTCGATCACCACCGAACCGGCACCACCGCAGCCGACCATCGCCACCACCAGCATCGCCAGGGAACGCATCGGTGACCATTGTGGACGACGCCGCCTACTTCGAGCTGCTCCGGGAACGCGCCGAGACCCCCGAAGCGGTCGCCGACCGGGCCGCCCGCCGGCTGCGCCGGCCGCTCATAATCGGCGACCGGCGGCTGGTGATCATCGCCGTTGATCATCCGGCCCGGGCCATCTTCGCAGTGGGCGACGACCCGTGGGCGATGGCCGATCGGCGCCGGCTGCTCACCCACACGGTGCGGGCGCTGCGCCGTCCCGGCGTCGACGGGGTGCTGGCCTCCCCCGACATCCTCGAGGACCTGCTGCTGCTGGGGGAGCTGGACTCCATGGTGGTCTTCGGCTCGATGAACCGGGGCGGTCTCACCGGTTCGGTGTGGGAGCTCGACGACCGGTTCACCGGCCATGACGCCGCCACCATCGACCGGCTCGGGTTCGACGGCGGCAAGATGCTGCTCCGCATCGACCCCACCGACCCGGGCACCATCGACACCATCGCTGCCTGCGCCGCCGCCGTCACCGACCTGGCCGGCCGGCGCCTCATCGCCGTGGTGGAGCCGCTACCGGCCGCCCGCGACGAGCGGGGACGGCTCCGCGTCACCACCGAAATGGATGGGCTGGTGACGGCGGTGGCGGTGGCCTCGGCGCTGGGCGCCACCTCGGCGTACACCTGGCTCAAGTTGCCGGCACCCGCCGACCCGGGGCGGATGCTGGACGCCACCACCCTGCCGGTGCTGCTGCTCGGCGGCGATCCCGGGGTAGAATCGGAAGCGCTGATCGCCTCGTGGCGGCGGGCGATGACCTTCCCCCAAGTGCGGGGGCTGGTGGCCGGGCGCAGCCTGCTGTTTCCTGCCGACGGTGACGTGGAGGGCTGGGTGGACGCCGCCGTCGACATCGTGCACGGCTCATGAGCTGGTTGCGACCGGCCGGCACGTTGCCCGGCGAATGCGGACCGGTGGCGCTCGATCCCACCGCCGCCGGCTGGGAGTACTGCGGGCTGCGGGTGGTGGCCGCCGCTGCCGGCTCCACCACCGCCATCGACCTGGCGGGCACCGAGGCGGCGGTGGTCCCGCTGTCCGGTCGGTGCACGATCGCCGTCGCCGGCGCAGGCCGCTTCGAGCTGGCCGGGCGGGCCTCGGTGTTCGCCGCCGTCGCCGATGTGGTGTACCTGCCGGCGGGAACTCGCTGCGCCCTGGAGACCGCAACCGGGGGCGAGTTCGCCATCGCCACCGCCGTCGCCGACGCCCCGGGCGATGTCATCCACCGCCCGGCGGCCGACATCCCCATCGAGGTGCGCGGTGCCGGGCAGGCCACCCGCCAGGTCAACGCGCTGCTCCCCGCCGAAGTGGCCGGGCCGCAGCGACTCATCGTGGTCGAGGTGCTGACCCCGGCGGGCAACTGGTCGTCGTACCCGCCCCACAAGCACGACGAAGCCACCGCCGATGAGTCACCGCTCGAGGAGATCTACTACTTCCGGGTCGCCGGCAACCGCGGCCTCGGGCTGCACCGCACCTACACCGCCGACGGCACCGTGGACGAGACGGTGACCGTCGCCGATGGCGACGTCTACCTGGTGCCATACGGATACCACGGCCCGTGCGTCGCCGCTCCCGGCTACGACCTGTACTACCTCAACGTGATGGCCGGGCCGGAGAGACGCTGGTCGATCAGCTTCGACCCCGATCACCGCTGGGTCATGGATACCTGGCGGGACCAGACTCCGGACCCCCGAATCCCCATGACCGGATCCTCATGACCCATCCAGACACACCCGACCACAGAACGAACCGTAGATGCGTGACCTCACCATCCTGTTCGACGTGACCACCGGCCTAGTGGCCGACATCACCGAAGCGATCGTCGCCGCCGGAGTGGAGCTGTCCGCCGGCTGCGTTTTCATGAGGACCGAGGGCCGGGTGGCGTCGGCACCAGCCCGGTTGTTTCCCCTCCCTGCTCTCTGCGGGTAGGGGTGGCTGCGGAGCAGCCGGAGAGGGGCCGCCGGCGTCGGGCGCGTTCCCGATCCCTCCCCGCCCAAGAGAGGGAAACTGATCGCTCTGCTCGACACGCGCCGCGGCGCGAGGAGTACGGTTCAGCAGTTGCAGACTCGCGGCATCCTCGAAGGGAGGGCCATCATGCGTGGAGCGGAGTTTCACCGGAGGCGGAGGTCCAGGGTCCTTCTTGGCGGCGTCATCGTGGCGGTGGCGCTGGTGTTCGTTGCTCCGGTGACGACCCAGGCCGCCCAGGATCAGGAGACACCGGAGGCGACGCACATCGAGGCGGTGGCGTTCGACACATCGGCGCCGCTGCGGTCGCTGGTGGCGGACACTGCGCCATTGCAGGTCGCGTCCCGCCAGCATCCGCGGGGGGCGGCTGTCGATGGGAACCTCGACGTCACCTCGGTAAGCGGCGCCATCGAAGCGCCGGCGGCGGTGAGCCCCCTCATCGCCGAAACGGCAGCCATCGGGTCACCGATAGTCAACTTCGAGGGGATCTCCAACTTTGACAACGCCGCCCTGTTCGGGGTCATGGTCAACCCACCCGACCCGGTGGGCGACGTCGGCCCCAACCACTACGTGGAGATGGTGAACCTCAGCTTCGCCGTGTACGACAAGACGGGCAACGTCCTGTTGGGTCCGGCGCCGATCGGCCGGCTGTGGACCAAGTTCCCCGTTCCGGACTGCCGGGACCTCTCCGGCGACCCCATCGTCCTCTACGACCAGCTGGCGGATCGTTGGATCCTCACCCAGTTCACCACCCGGGGCTTCGACGGCGTCTCCCCGTTCTACAACTGCGTCGCCATCTCCAAGACCGGTGACCCCACCGGGCAGTACTACCGGTACGCCTTCATTACTCAGCCCGATCCCGACGGCGGGTATTACTTCCCCGACTACCCCAAGTACGGGGTGTGGACCGATACCTACACCCTCACCACCCGGGACTTCGGAACCGTCGATGGGTATGGCATCTCGGTGTACGCCCTGGACAAGGAGGCGATGCTGGTCGGTGCCCCGGCAACGGCCATCCAGTTCTTCCTGGACTCCGATGTGGTGCCCCTCAACCTGATCGGCGACGGGTTGCTGCCGGCCGACATCGACGGCAGCACACTGCCGGATGCCGGGTCGGCGATACCCATCGTCGGCACCCAGGACAACGGTGCCGCGTACGGAGCGACTATCGACGCCCTCAACATCTGGGACCTGTCGGTGACGTGGGGCGCAGCCCCGACGGCCAGTCTCGACTTCGCCGCCCAGCTGCGGGTGCGCCGGTTCGATTCGATCTACCCGTGCGGCCCCGCCAGCCGCGACTGCCTGGAGCAACCGGGGATCACCGACCCGGGCCAGTACCTCGACATCCTGTCGTACCGGCAGCGCCCCATCTGGCGGCTCGCCTACCGGAACTTCGGGACCCACGAGGCTCTGGTCACCAACCAGTCGGTGCAGACCCCAGGGCCGATCGCCGGGACGCGGTGGTACGAGATTCGCCGCAACGACGGGGCCTACTCGGTGTACCAGCTAGGCACCTATGCCCCCGGTGACGGGGTGCACCGCTGGATGGGCTCGATCGCCATGGACAAGTTCGGCAACATGGCGCTGGGCTACAGCGTGGTGAACGGCACCGACGTGTTCCCCGGCATCCGTTACACCGGGCGCCTGGCCACCGACCCGCTGGGTCAGATGACGCAGGGCGAGGGGACCGTCATCGACGGTACCGGGGTGCAGACCACCTTCAACTCACGGTGGGGTGACTACACCTCGATGAACGTCGATCCGGTCGACGACTGCACCTTCTGGTACGTCAACGAGTACTACACCCTGGAGGGCCAGTTGGCCGCACCCAACGGGAATGGCTGGCAGACGAGGATCGCCTCGTTCCAGCTGCCCGGCTGCTGACCCATCGGAAAGCCCGGCCCGATTGTCCTCCCCTCCCCGCTCCTGCGGGGAGGGGAGTGACTGACGGAGTTCATGCGCCCCTCCCGCCTCGGGTGGACCGGCGGGCTTCAGTCCACCGGGGTCTCGGCGGCGTCTTCGTCGCTCCACCGGGTGTGGAAGAAACGTCCCCGCGGGTGGTCCACCCGCTCGTAGGTGTGGGCGCCGAAGTAGTCCCGCTGCGCCTGGATGAGGTTGGCGGGGAGGCGGCGGCTGCGGTAGGCATCGAAGAAGGAGAGCGCCGAGGCGTAGGCGGGGACGGGAAGACCGGCGGTCGCCGCTGCCGACACCACCCGGCGCCACCCCTGTTGGCTGGAGGCGAGGGCGTCGGCGAAGAACCCATCGACCAGCAGGCTGGGCAGCCCGGGCTGGCGCTCGAAGGCGGCGGCGATGTCGTCGAGGAAGCGAGCCCGGATGATGCAGCCGCTGCGCCACAACCGGGCGATGCGCCCCAGGTCGAGGTCCCACCCGTACTCGGCGGCGGCGGCGGAGATGAGGGCGAACCCCTGGGCGTAGCTGACGATCTTGGAGGCATACAGGGCGTCGTGTACCGCCGCCACGAAGCCCTCGCCGTCGGCGATAGCCGCCGGCGGCCCGGTGAGCACCTCGGCGGCGGCCGCCCGCTGCTCGGGAAAAGCCGATATCACCCTGGCGTACACCGCCTCCGCCACCAGCGGGGTGGCGGCGCCCAGCTCCATCGAGGAGATCACCGTCCATTTGCCGGTGCCCTTCTGGCCGGCGGCGTCGAGGATCTGCTCTACCCGGGGACCATCGTCGGCGACGCCGAGGATGTCGGCGGTGATCTCGATGAGATAAGAGTCGAGCACCCCGTGGTTCCACCGGCGGAAGACGGCCGCCATCTCTTGGTGCGGCATACCCAGACCCACCGCCAACAGGTGG
>JACDBE010000386.1 GCA_013695075.1 Acidimicrobiia bacterium | reverse complement strand
CTTCGGCACCGAGCGCCACCGCCTTGCCGATGGGGTGCGAGCTGGCCGCCTCGACGCTGCCCACCAGACGCAGGAACCGGAGCTGGTCACCGACCACCTCCAAATCGGCCAGCGTCATTGCGCCTCGGGTGAGCGTGCCGGTCTTGTCGAACACCACGGTGTCGATGGTGCGGGACCGCTCGAACACCTCGGCATCCTTGAACAGCACGCCCAGCTCGGCGCCCCGACCCGATCCCACCATGATCCCGGTGGGGGTGGCCAGCCCCAGGGCGCACGGGCAGGCGATGATCAGCACCGCAACGGCGTTGCGCACCGCATCTGCGGTGTCGGCACCCCATAGCAGCCACCCGCCGAGGACGACCACGGCGATGGCGATGACCACCGGAACGAAGACCCCGGATACCCGATCGGCCAGATCCTGGATCGGTGCCTTGGTGGCCTGGGCGTCCTCCACCAGGCGCACGATCTGCGCCAGCATGGTGTTGGGGCCGACCCCGGTCACCTCGACCTCGAGCCGCCCCTCCTGGTTGACCGTGGCCCCGTACACCGTGTCGCCCGGTTGGTGCTCCACCGGGGCCGATTCGCCGGTGAGCATGCTCTCGTCCACGGTCGAGGTTCCGGCGACGATGCGACCGTCGACGGGGATCTTCTCCCCGGCAAGCACCACCACCCGGTCACCCGGAGCCAGCGTGAGGGGATCAACCATCATCGCCTCGCCGCCCCGGATCACCCTGGCCTGCTTGGCGCCCAACTCGAGCAGACGCGTCACCGCCGCCGACGCTCGGCCCTTGGCTCTGGCCTCCAGAAACCGACCCGCCAGGATCAAGGTGACGATGACACCGGCGGTCTCGAAGAACACGTGGTGGCCGGCGAACATCGCCCACAGCGAGTAACCGAAGGTGGCCAGCGTGCCCACCGAGATCAGGGTGTCCATCCCGGCTCCGCCGGCGCGGAGCCGTCGCCAGGCGTTGCGGTGGAACTGGGCCCCGAACACGAACACGACCGGGAGGGTGAGCAGCAGCTGGGCCCACTCCGCCCCACCCGGGCCCTCGGCGGCCATGCTCGCCGTGGCCCCCATGGGGGACGGGCCAAACATCCCCAGCAGCATCAATGGCAGGGCGAGCACGGCGGCACCGATCAGGTTGCGACGCTGGGCGGCTGCCTCCCCGGCGTGGCGGGCGCTGGGGGAGATGCGCTCGTCGCCGGGGCCGATCGCCGAGATGGTGTAGCCGATGCGGGCAACCGCATCCTCCAGGGCACCGATATCGACAGTCGGCGTCGCCTTAACCCTGGCCTCCTGGCCGGGGAAGCTGACCACCGCCTCATCGACTCCGGGCTGGCGCCCCAGGACGCGCTCGATCCTCAGCGCGCACGAGGCGCACGTCATCCCGTCGACGTCGAAGGAGATGGTCCCGGTGTCGGCCATCCCTGTTCCATCACCCATTACCGGTCCGCCACCGTGTAGCCCTGGCCCTCGATGGCGTCAACGATCGTGGGGAGATCGACGGAACCGTCCTCGAAGGTCACGTCGACGGTGCGCCCCTCGATGTCGACCTCGACGCCGGTGATCCCGGCCAGGGCGCCGACGGCGCCTTCGATGGACGACTTGCAGTGGCCGCAGGAGATGTCGGGGACGGAGAGGGTCAGTTCAGTCATGGGTTGGTTCCTCCATGGTTGGCCCGGTGACGACCGGGGTGTAGCGCAGGGTCTCCATCAGCTCGTCGACGATGCCGGCGGCGCGGCCCTCCTCGACGGCGGTGACGACGCAAGTCTCCAGGTGGTTCTGCAGCAGCAGCCGGTTCGCCTTCTCCAGCGAGCCCTGTAGCGCCGAGATCTGCTTCATGATCTCGGGGCAGTAGCGCTCGTCGTCCACCATGGCGATGACTGCTTCGACATGGCCTCTCACCGTCTTCAGCCGACCCAGCAACGCCTGTTTGTGGTCCTGCTTCATGGGCCTCCTGCGTCCGTCGTGCCGCTTCCCAGAGCATACCATGGCCCACCCCACCTGGGGTGGGGTATAGGTATTCTGTCGTGCGACCCGGCCAACCTCAGCGGATTACTGGTCGCCACGACCTGTAGCAGCCTGAGGTTGGTTGGGGGTTGGGCTCAGAAGAGCATCAGGGGATAGACCTCGAAGGTCGCGGCGTACTCGCAGCCGAGCAGCTCGCCGCCGGTACGGGCGAACCCCGCCAGGAACTCGGCGGGGTCGGGGTGGCCGGACAGCCCGGCCAGGTAGGCGGCATGGGCCCGCAGCGACGCCACCCCGACCTCGAAGGTGTTGGTGGTGTCCACCCCGTGGCCAGCCGCGGGGGAGCCGGCGGCCCACACCGCTCGCACCCCGCCCCACGGCTCGAGGTCCGTGGCGAAGATCCACCGGTTACCGGCGTCGCGGGCGGCGTCGAGTACCGCCCGCCCGGTGGCGATGTGGTCCGCTTGGTTGAGCATCACGCCACCGAAGGTGTCCCGGAAGTTGATGGTGATCACGACCTCGGGTCGGTGGCGGCGGACGGCGTGAGCGATGTCCCGTCGCAACGGCAGCCCGTACTCGACGGTCCCGTCGGGATGACCGAGGAACTCGACCACATCGACGCCGACGATGGC
>JACDBE010000381.1 GCA_013695075.1 Acidimicrobiia bacterium | reverse complement strand
GCCACCGTCACCTTGGGTACGTCGTCGGCGAAGAAGGGGGCGTCGCCGAAGTTCTCCACGGCAATGGCGTCGAAGCCGGCCTCATCGAGGCGGATGGCGTCGTCCACCGCAGCCGACACAACCCGATCGAACCCGCCGCTGAACCGCGGGGAACCGGGGAGGGGGCCCAGGTGGACCATGCCGACCAGGCGAGGGACGTCGAGCACCCGGCTCAGTAGGCGCGCAGCAGCCGGAGGGCGGTTTCGGCGTCGGGGCCGATCGCCTTGAGGTTGGTGTCGGTGGCCCGCATGCGATGGACGGCGACCCGGCAGAACTCGCCGGCCATGCCCTTGATCACGATGTCGGTATCCTCGGGGCCGAAGTCCCACCTCGAGTACTTGGGGCCCATCAGCTGCACCCTGATGCCCTGCTCGGGGTAGGTTTCTCCGGCCTGGGCGAAGGCATAGGGAAGCATGCTGTGCGCCAGCCGAGCCACGTGGTACAGCCGGGCGCTGTCGGTTTCCGGTTCCTCGTCTTCGGCCACCGGGAGCCGGCCGTCCATCGCCGCCCGAATGTCGAGCCCATGGGCCCAGGTCTCCATGAGTCGCGCCGAGGCGAAGGTCTTGGCGCCGATCGTGGCGAACAACCACGGGATGCGGTCTCGGGCCTCTATGCGGGACAGGGCGTCGACGACGGCGGCACGGCCGTTGCGCCACCATTCGATGACCTCCTGGTACCTTTTGCCGCGGCCCTTGCGGACCCCTTCGGCGGTCCATCGATCCAGGTCGGATAGATCGACGGCGTCGATGGCGGGTTGGCCCTGGGCGATCACCTTGGCCCCGAAGGTCTCGGTGGCGGCCAGGTGACTCACCGTGTCGTGAATGGTCCATCCCTTGGCGGGGGTAGGGAGCTTCCAGTCGCGTTCGTGGATCCGCTGTAGGAACTGATCCAGCGACTGCTGTTCGGCAACCAGGTCGGACAGGATCTCGCGCATCCGGTGGATTCTACCGTTGGTCGGTGAGCTCCGAACCCGTCGATGGCACCGCCACGGAGTCGGCGGCGAGCCACCGGCCATCGGCGAAGACGATGCGGTCGGCCATCTCGCTGGTGGGTCCCCAAACCTGGATAGTGCGCGGCGCCAGCCGCACCATGACCCAGTCACCCGCTCCGGCGGCGGGGTCCCAACCGGTCCTGGCGACGAAATGGGCTCGGGTGTCCGACTCGGTGCCCGCATCGACGGTGCCGGCGACGGCTGCCCGGATCAGCACCAGATCGTCGGTCTGCCCGACGGCGACCGTGGCCGCCCCCGACTCCGCCAGGTTGCGGGCGGTCCGGTTGCCACCCCGGGTGGCGATCACCACCTCGACGCCGTTCCAGTCGAGACGCAGCGGGACCAGATGCGGGATCCCGTCCCGGTCGGCCGTCGCCACCCAGCAGTCACGCTGCGTCGACAGCATGTCGATGGCGTCGGCGATGCGCTGCTCGCGGGTGCGGGTCACGGCGGCGGCGCCCCCACCAGACCCTCGGTGGGGCCGGGAGGGCTGGCCTCGTTGATCCGGTCGATCATCTGCCGCAACCTGCCCAGCCGCCTGCGGTCGAAGTGGAGGCTGAGCCGGGGCAGGTCGGGATGGTCGTTGTCACGGACCTCGCCGGGGGAGGCGGTGGTGGGCTCGATGCGGCCGTCCACCAGCAGGTCGCCGAACTCGTCGTTGAGCGCCGCCACCAGGTCCGGTGGCGGCTGGTGGCGGAGCCGGAGCACCAGGCGCCCGGCAACGTACCGCTGGGAGTGGTAGCTGCGGTAGAAGCGGAGGATCTCGCCGATGGCCACGTCGACATTGGTGGTGTGCACGTACAGGTGGCGGTCGTACGGGGAGATCAGCCCCTTGGATTCGAGCACGTCGATGAAGTCGAGCCAGGCGTCCCAGTACCCGGTGCCCGGCGCCTCGATCAGCACCACCGGGTGCATGTCGGACTTGCCGGTCTGGATCAGGGTGAGCAGCTCGTAGGTCTCGTCCTGGGTACCGAACCCGCCGGGGAAGATGGCGAACCCGTATGACTCCTTGACGAACATCAGCTTGCGGGTGAAGAAGTACTTGAAGTTGATCAGCCGTGTTTCGTGGACGAAGGGGTTGGCGACGGCCTCGAACGGCAACCTGATGTTGACCCCGAAGCCGTACTCCCGACCGGCACCCCGGTTGCCGGCCTCCATGATCCCGGGCCCGGCCCCGGTGATCACCATCCAGCCGTGGATGTCGGCCATGGCATTGGCGAAGTCGCTGGCCATCAGGTAGTTGGGGTCGCTGGCCGGGGTGCGGGCAGATCCGTATATGGTCACCTTGGGGGTGTCGCGGTACCGGGAGAAGACCAGGAACGAGTAGCGGAGCTCCTTCAACGCCGTGTTGACCAGCTTGAGGTCGCCCCGGTCGGTGTCGTCGCGCAGTAGCTTGAGCCCGCTGACCAGCATCTCGCTCACCAGCTCGATCTCGTGGTCATGGGCGGGGTGGCCGTCGCTGGAGACGGCGTCACGCACCAGATCGGCGATCCGCTCATCCAGTCCATCGCCCAGCCGGTAGGCCCTCATCACCGCCGACGGTAGTCGCCACGCCTCGGATCGTGAATGTGGCCAACGACGGGTATCGTCGTTGGATGCCAACGTTCGACGTCGTCTCCCAGATCGACCGCCAGGAGGTCCGCAACGCCGTCGACCAGGCGCGCCGCGAGATCGTCAACCGCTTCGACTTCAAGGGCACCAGCACCGAGATCGCCCTGTCCGATGCGGAGCTGGTGGTGGAGTCCGCCGCCGAGGGCAGGCTCGACGCCGCCATCGACGTCATCAAGGGCCGGTTGGTGAAGCGGGGAGTGTCGCTCAAGATCCTCGGCGGCGGTGACCCCAAACCGGCCGCCGGCGGCCGGGTCAGGGCCCGATTCGACCTGGTGGAGGGGATCCCCCAGGACGCCGCCAGGGAGCTGGGCAAGGTCATCCGTGACTCCAAGCTCAAGGTCCAGGTGCAGGTGCAGGGCGACCAGCTCCGGGTCCAGGCCAAGCAACGCGACGAGCTGCAGCAGGTGATCGCCCTGCTCAAGCAGGTCGACTACCGCCTACCCCTGCAGTTCGTCAACTACCGGGACTGATCGTCTCGTACCCGGCCTCGACCCGACGCCGTCGGCGGTCGACCTGGCGTCCCCGGCACCGCCGTCGGCTGAGGGCCGAGCCGACCCGCCGGCGCGCTGGGCGAGCACCCACTTCCGGACGGCTGCTCGATCGTGCCGCTGGCGCCGTAAGGGTGGGCAGTGCCCAACGCTGAGGGCGGCCCCGTGGCGCTCGCCCCTCACTGATCGAACGACCAGGAGGTCGCCCCGCCCGGATCGCCGACCTGCAATGCGGTGGCCCTGGTGGGGGTCACGCGGTAGAAGTGCCACGGCGGAGGACCCGCCGACGGCGCGCTGTATGGGGCGGTGAGCGCCCATCCGGATTGGTCGACCTCGCACGGCCAGCCCTGGGCGGCGTACCGCTCGGCCGCGGCGGACACCAGGTCTGGGTCGGTGACCAGTTCCGCCGTGCCCCCTCCCGCTCATTTGTTCACCCGCCGATGGCGAAGCGGACGTCCACCCGCACCACCACGTCCACCTCGCCGGGCTCGATGGGGGTGGCCGTTTCGTCCAAGGCCTCGGTGCGGGCGTAGATCGGCTGGGAGATGGGGTCGAGGCGTTCCACCATCGAGAGCGGGTCACCCAGGGTCACCCCGGCCAGGGCGGCGAGCTGCTCGGCCTTGGCCCGGGCATCGTTCCAGGCTGCCGTCCGGGCATCCTCCAGCATGGCCTGGTTGTCCTCCAGGTCGAAGCGGATGCCGTGCACCACCACGTCGTCGCCGCCGGCGGCGGTCACCTGGTCGAGCAGGGCGCCGGCCTGCTGCAGGTCACGCAGCTTCACCGCCAGGGCGTTGGTCACCCGGTACCCGACCAGCCGCTGCCGTTCACCGGAGTAGTCGTACTCGGGGTGCACCGCGTAGGAGGTGGTCTGCCTGTCGCCGGGCGCGACCCCGGCCTGCTCGAGGATGGTGATCACCCGGGCGGCCAGGTCGGCGGCGTCGGCGATCGCCTGCTGGGCGGTGTCGCCCAGCACCGATACCCCCAGGTCGACGGTGAGCACGTCGGGGGTCCCCGCCACCCGGCCCTCGCCGGTCACGGAGATCCCCGACCCGGGAGCGTCCAAAGGGGGAAGGCTGGTCTGAGCGGCGGCCGGCGGGACGGTACCCCCGACGGCGCAGGCGGTGCCCAGCAGCCCGAGGGCAACCAGGGGGAGCAGAAGACGCATACGGCACATGTGGTTCTCCACGATCGATTGCCGTTGGGACGCTGCCAGGCACCAGGCGGGTTCCAAGGCTGAGGTTCGGCCGGAGAGCCGGCCCGCGGGCCATGGACGGTCCCCCGGACGGCGGCCGCCGCCGTGAACAGCGACGGACCTGGTGCGCCCGACGATGCCCAGGACCGGTGGATCAGCTTGCGAGGATCTGGTCGACGGCGCGGGCGAGGGTATCGGGAAGCACGTTGCCCTCGACGGTGATCACCGCACCGCCGACGATGCCCCAGGCGTGCAGGGGGGACATGATGTCGACGATCAGGTCGTGGCCGCCCGGGGTGGTGGCGACCACGAAGTCGGTGTCCGAGTCGCTGGTCATGCCGCGGTGGAGCGGGTCGATCCAGTCGTCGGGCGTCGAGGGGACCATCCCCTGTTCGGTGAACTTGTCGACCGCCATGAGGCGGCTGGTGACGGTGATGTGCTCCATTCCCGGCCCCCGGTAGGTGTACACCAGGATCTGGTGGCCGCCCGGGTTGTTGCCGGATGCCTGGACGATGATGGATTCGGCGCCGTAGACGACATCGGCCAGCTCGAACCCCTTCAGGTCGAGGAGCGTCGGCGGGGGGTAGTCGACCATTGCGTCCGCTTCGTCGGGTTCGATCCGGGTGAACCCGTAGTCCAGGCTCCTGGTGGCCAGCGGCGCGATCTCTTCTACCAGCGCTGTCATGTCCAGGGTGGGGTCCACCGGGCCCAAAGAGAGCATCTGGTCGGCATCTGTCGATAGGACCCCCTCGAAGTCGGCTGTGGAGACGACCGACAGGGACAGTCCCGTTGCCAGGTCGGCGACGATCTCCAGGGTGCCCTCGCCGTCCCCCGAGATCTCGACCATGATCCGTTCCGAGGCACCCGAGGAGGCCCCGTCTGCAGCGAGGGCGACCATCCGGGCGAACTCGCCGTACGAGGGCGGAGCCCTTGCAACCCCAACAGGTCGTAGCGGGACTCCACGCCGCTGGAGGGCAGCCCGGTGGCGAACACACCGTACCCAGGTTCGGTCGCGTTGGCGGGGCAGTGCGAGGCCGCTGTCAGGGTCGCCGGGTCGTAGGCCGTGACGCAGGGACCGCGCCAGGTTCCGGTCCAGTCGACGGTGGCGTAGGAGCCGTCGGCCAACAGCACGAACTGGATGGTCCCCACCCCATTACCGAATATCCCTGACCCGGCGATGGCCCCAGCCTGGCGGTACCCGTCGGGGCTGAGTTCGGCGATGCCGTCGAGGGATCCGACCAGCGCACCGATCTCGGCGACGCCGGGGACAGCAGCGTCGCTCGCAGGGGCAGTCGAGGGTGTCGAGGTCGACGACGACGCCGCGGGCGTTGACGGCGGTGTCGTGGTCGCCACCGAGGAGGTCACCGCCGTTTCGGACGGTGCGGCCGTTGGTGGCGGTGCGCCGCAACCGACCACACCCAGAACGGCGAGCACCGATAGCGTGAACCGCCCCAATCCGGGCCGTCTCCATGCCGCCGGAGGTGCACGCATGGTCATCTCAGTTGACGCAGTCGTAGCGGGCATCGAAGGGGTGGTACTCGGTGCAGAAGCGGGCGTGGAGGTGATCGTCGTGGTTAACGAGGAACTCAACCTCGTCCACTTCACGGATCACGTCCGCATCGTTGAAGAAGGTGACCCGATGGAGGTCGTTACCGAGGGCATTGGAGGCGTCCTGGAGGCTGATGGCGAGGTAGATGGTTCGGTTCAGGTCGTACTGGCCGCTTTGGTAGGTGAGCCCGTAGTCGAAGTGGTAGCTGGTAGTGATCACCATGCCAGAGCGCCCTCAGCGCTTGTATGCCGGGCCCTTGGGGCCCTTGCGGACTACTGCCGACCACACCGTCTCGTAGTGGTCGCGGTCGAAGGGGTCGATGTGGGGCAGCACGAACTCCTCCCAGGCACGCCGCAGTGGGTCGTCGGCCTCGTTGTAGATCCGCAGCCCGGCGGGTAGCCGTTCCAGCACAGCTCGCAGGCTCAGCGGGGTCTCCACCCGGGTACGGGTGTCGATGGCGGTGAAGGAGGCGTTCACCTCGACGGCCAGCTTGGCGACCAGCTCCACGAACGGCGCCGCCATCTTGGCGTGGCGCCGCTCCAGCATGGTTCGCAGCTCCGGCTCCGTCGGGAAGCTCTTCTCCCAGATGATCCACCGGTCGGCGAACGCCTTGTTGAGGGTCTGGGTGCCGGCGTAGTCGCGCAGGTCGGTTGGGTTGAGCGTCCCGAAGATGCGCACGTCGCGGCGCAGGTGGATGGTCTCTCCAGTGGGCAGCTCGATGGCGCGGTGGCGGTCGAGCAGCCCGTGGAGGGCGAACAGGGTCTCCGCACCGGCGGCGTTGAGCTCGGACAGGTTGAGCAGCGCCGGGCCCCGTAGCCCCCTGGTGATGTCGCCGTCCTCCCAACGGGACTCGGTGCCGCCCTTGCCGTCGCCGTACAGCTTGACCGTGCCGATGAGGGTGATGTCCCGCACTTCGCCGGTCAGCGGGATGCGGTAGTGGGGGAGCCGCAGCAGAGCGGCGAACTGCTCCAGGTCGTGGTCCTTGCCCGTGCCCATGTGGCCCCGCAACGCCAGGTGTAGCGGGCTGTCGTCGAAGTGGTCACGACGCACCTGCTCCAGCTGGGCGAGCCGGTAAAGCATCCCCAGGTCGACGTAGTAGGGATCCGGGTCGGGGATGTGCTCGAGGCGGGCCTCCAGGTCGGGGAGATCGGCGGGCAGGTCGACGGTCTCCACCTCGATCGGCTTTCCCTCCCCGGAGGGATCGACGAACGTCACGATCTCAGACATTGGCGGTGCTCCTTGCAGCAGAGGCGAGTTCGGTGGGCGCGGACCACCACGTGGTCCCCCCGATCGTCATCAAGGTGCGGTGCAGGCTGGAGCGCACCCCGTCGACCATGGCCCTGGCTAGCTCATCGGGTCGCTCCACCACCTGGTTGCGGGCGTAAGCCGCCTGCACCGTGGTGTCCCCGATACCGATGCCGAGCACGGTGGTGCCGGCGTGCTCCACGGCGTCGACGGATCCGGCCAGGGCGTCAACCGAGCCCCGCGTCATCCCGTCGGCGAGCACCACCAGGATCCGGGTGGTGGCGCGGCGGCCCGCCAACCGGGCGGCGGCGTAGGCGACGTTGAACTCGTCGACGTTGGACGCCTTGTCGAACATCGAAACCGGTGGGGAGGTGCCTGCTTCCTGGCGGGCCACCCGGGCGGCGGCGGCGGGAACGGCGGCGGTGTAGAACAGACCGGCCATCACCTGCTCCGCCGACCGCCACCGGGCGTCGAACGACTTCACCAGGTAGTGGTTGACGGTGCGGGTGAGCCGCTCAGCGGCACCGCCCTGACGCCGCCGCAACCCACCGGTGGCGGCCACCCGTCTGGTGGAGAAGCTGCGCTCGCTGTCGTCGATGTTGGCGGCGAACGCCCGGTTGAACAGCGCCACCTCGAACTCGATCTGCAGTTCGTTGCACAGCTGCGCCAGCGTCCAGGCCCCCAGGGTGGCGGCGGCCATCGCCCACGGCGAGGTTCTGGTGCCGCCACCGGGCCGGGGTTGCAGCATGCTGGCCGATCCGTCAACGAGCACGCTGACGGCGTACGAGCGCCGCACCGGAAGATCTCGCCGTTCGAACATCCGGTCGTAGAGCCCGGCACCGAGGAGGAGGGCGGCGTGCGGTGACAGATCGCCGGCGTCGTACCCGCTGCGTAACCCGCGCCGCTGGTTGGCGAGAAACAGCGGGTACAGCTCGCCGGAGACGCGCCGCTGCGCCACTCCCCACCGGGCGGCGGTGTCCTCGATGAGGGCCCGTCCCTCGTCGCCGAAGCGGCGGAACCGGTCGGGTAAGCCGGCCACGAGCAGCTTGCCGCCCTGCCCGGTGGGTAGGTAGACCGTGGGGGCCTCGCTGACCAACACCACCTGGTCGGTGGCGGGGTCACCAGCCTGTTCGGCTTCGCCCTTGCGGCCGGCCTCGGCGCTCACCGACTGCGACGCCTGCCGGGTGTCCTCGTATCCCTCGGCGTCGCGCAGCGGCAGGCTGACGATGCGCAGCGCATCGACGGTCTCGCTGATGGCCGCCTGGTCGGCCTGGTCGGCGGTGCGGCGCGAGGCCGGCGACGCCGTCTCCTCGGCCTCGGTCACCAGATCATGCAGCCGGGCCACCTCGAGCAGCTGTAGCGCCAGACCGGCCACCTGCCACGGGTCGTCGCTGTCGGGCACCAGCTCGATGAAGACCATGGCGTCATCGATGGCGGCGGCGACGTGGGGGGCGACGCGGCGTTGGATCGTGTCCCGCTCCTGGTAGTCGCCCACCAGCAGGAAGCAGGCAAGGGCGTACTGGCCCAATGGCCGGGCGTCGCGCAAGGCATCGCCGATCGACGACCGGTACAGGTCGGCGAGCACGGAGCGGGCCCCCCCGTAACCGGAAAGGTAGCTGACCTCCTGGCGGGCATCCTCGATGGCGAGGAACAGCGCCTCGGCGGCGTCGCCGCCGGTCTCGGACAGGGCGTCGAGCAGCGAGAGGGTAGGGATCTCGTCGCCGGGGTCGGGGGCGGCGAGTTCGAAACGGCGATGGGCCAGCCAGTCTGGTGGGAACGGGCGCCGCTCGTCGAAGTCGGTGGCAATGAGGTGGATGGCCTCGTGTAGCGCCGTCGTCAGCGCCACCTCGGCGGGGGTGACCGGGGCGCTGCGGGCGTACGCCGTCTGGAATACCCCGGGGTCGAGCACGATCTCGCCGGGTCCGGCCGAGGCATGCGAACCCAACCGGACCTGGAGGGCGTCGTCGCCGGCCAGGCTGCGGGCAAACCGGGTCACCGCCGGCGCCACTCGTTGGTAGCGGGCCACCACCGCCTCGATGGCCCGCTCCTCGGCGGGCAGGATCCCGTACAGGGTGGATTGATGTCGTTGAGGCATGAACCGCCCGATTCTCCCACATGGCCGGTACCGCGCCACAGCCGGGCGGGGAGCCTCTCGACTCGACCCGGCGATGCCCACCTCTCGGTCTCGGGACCGGTCTGCCACAGTGCCGTCGTGTCGTCCCCGTCGGGGTTCACCCCGCACTCGACTCCCTCGCTGAGCAGCGAGCGGTTGGCGCTGACGCCGCTGCGAGCCGACGACGCCACCGAGATGGTGGCCGTGCTGTCCTCGGCGCCGCTGTACGAATTCATCGGGGGGATCGCGCCCACCGAAGACGAACTGCGGCAGCGATACGAGGCGCAGGTGGCCGGTTCGCCGGAACCGAACGAGCGGTGGCACAACTGGATCGTGCGGAAGGCCGGGTCCGGCTCCGCCGTCGGTTACGTACAGGCGACTTTGACCGGCCACCGAGCCGACATCGCCTGGGTCATCGGTCGGGCATGGCAGGGCATGGGCTACGCAACGGAGGCCGCCGGGGCGGTGCTCGCCTGGATGACCGGCGACGGCGGGGTCGAGGAGATCGAGGCCGCCATCCACCCCGATCACCGGGCATCCCGACGGGTGGCGGCGTCGCTGGGGCTGGAACCGACATCACGGATCGTCGACGGCGAGCAGGTGTGGCGGTGGCGGCGACCACGGTGAGTCTCCGACCTTCTTAGGACCGTAACGCGCCCCTGAGGCGCGTTACGGTCCTAAGCTAAGAATGGGACCTGGGGCCGGGGCACCGGGAAGGGCTCGGAGCGGTACCTATCATCGGGGCGATGCACTACCGGCTTACCACGCTGCCCAATGGATTGCGGATCATCACCGAGGACATGCCCTCGGTCCGTTCGGCGGCGATCGGCTGCTGGGTCGATGCCGGCAGCCGGGACGAGATCGGCCCCGAGGCCGGCACCAGCCACTTCCTCGAGCACCTGCTGTTCAAGGGCTCGCAGTCGTGGCCGGCGCAAGGCATCAGCGAGGCCTTCGACGCTGTCGGCGCCCGCAACAACGCCTTCACCTCCAAGGAGTACACCGCCTATTGGGCTCGGTTGCGCAACGCCGACCTACCGCTGGCGGTGGAGATCCTCTCCGAGATGCTGCAGCGACCGGCCTTCCGCCAAAACGAGATCGACTCGGAGCGCCACGTGGTGCTGGAGGAGATCAACATGAACGAGGACGACCCCACCGATGTTGCCCACGAGCTGTTCGTGGAGGCGTTGTGGGAGGGCCACCCGCTGTCGCCCCCCATCCTGGGGACCCGCCACTCGATCCTCGACATGACTCGGGACACCATCGCCGGCTACTGGGGACGCCGCTACACACCGCCGTCGACGGTGGTGGCGGTGGCCGGACGCATCGACCATGACGAGGTGGTCGATCTGGTCGGCGCCTTCTTCGGCGACTGGCAGGGCGATGAGGTCACCCGCCAAGAGATGGAGCCGGTGACGGAACGGCGCATCAACATCCGCCGCCGTGACACCGAACAGGCGCACCTGGTGTTCGGTGCCGCCGGGTTGAGCCGCGGCGATGAACGGCGCCACGCCATGCTGGTGGCCGACCACATCCTCGGCGGGGGGATGTCGTCGCGCCTGTTCCGCGAGATCCGCGAGCAGCGCGGCCTGGCTTACGCCGTGCACAGCTTCCGGCTGCCCTTCCTGGAGACCGGGGCGGTGGCGATCTACGTGGGCACCACCCCCAACCAGGCACCCGAGGTGCTCAAGCTGATCCACGCCGAGCTGGACAAGGTGATGGAGTTCGGGTTGACCGCCGATGAGCTGGAGCGGGCCAAGGGTCACGTGCAGGGTTCCCTGGCGCTGTCGTTGGAGGACTCCGACAGCCTGATGACCCGCATCGGGCGCACCGAGCTCACCGGGCTGGAGCACCTATCCGTCGACGAGATCGTTGCCAGGATCGAGGCGGTGACCGAGTACGACATCCTCGACGTGGTGCGTCACGCCTACTCGGGCCCGTACGTGCTCGGGGCGGTGGGTCCGTTCGACGCCGAGGATCTCGAAGCCTTCGTGGCGTGACCCGGGTAGCCGTCTCCGGTGCCGCCGGGCGGATGGGGCGGCTGGTGTGTGCCGCCGTGGCCGACGCTGACGACCTGGAGCTGAGCGCCTGCTACGGCCCTGCCGCCGCCAACGAGACCGCTGCCGGGGTGTCGGTCTCGGCCGACCCGGCGGTGGTAGCGGCGGCCGAGGTGGTGGTCGAGTTCACCCGCCCCGACGTGGTGCTGGGAAACCTGGCGTGGTGGCATAGGCTCGGGGTGCACGCCGTGGTGGGCACCTCCGGTTTCGACGCCGACAGAGTTGAGCAGGTACGGGAGTTGTGGGGCGACGGACCGGGCCGGTGCCTGATTGTTCCCAACTTCGCCGTGGGGGCGGTGCTGGCGATGCGGCTGGCCGAGATCGCCGCCCCTTTCTTCCCAGTGGCCGAGGTGGTCGAGATGCACCACGACGCCAAGGCGGATGCCCCCTCGGGGACAGCGCTAGCAACGGCACAGCGGATCGGCGCCGTCGCCCCCGAACAGCGTCGTACCGTCGACGGCGTACCGTCGGCGCTTGGAGCTCTGGGAGCCGAGGTGGCCGGCGTGCGGGTCCACTCGGTGCGGCTCCCCGGGATGGTGGCCCACCAGGAGGTGCTGTTC
>JACDBE010000374.1 GCA_013695075.1 Acidimicrobiia bacterium | reverse complement strand
TGCCGGAACCGTGGTTCAAGACCGCCGTGTTCTACGAGGTGCCGGTGTATGCCTTCTTCGACTCCAACGGCGACGGGGTGGGCGACTTCGAGGGGATGCGGCGCAAGCTCGACTACCTGGAGTGGCTCGGCGTCGACTGCATCTGGCTGTTGCCGTTCTACCGGTCGCCGCTACGCGACGGCGGCTACGACGTTTCGGACTTCGCCCAGGTGCTGCCCCGCTACGGCACCGTCGACGACGTGACGCGGTTCCTCGACGCCGCCCACCAGCGGGGGATGCGCGTGATCGCCGACACCATCGTCAACCACACCTCCGACCAGCACCCTTGGTTCGAGGCCGCTCGCCAACCGGGCTCGCCCACGCGGGACTGGTACGTCTGGTCCGACGACCCCACCCGCTGGTCCGAGGCCCGGGTGATCTTCCTCGACACCCACGACTCCAACTGGACGTGGGACGACATCGCAGGCGCCTACTACTGGCATCGCTTCTTCTGGCACCAGCCCGACCTCAACTTCGACCATCCCGGAGTGCGGGAGGCAATGGAGAACATGGTGCGGTTCTGGCTGGCAGCCGGGTTCGATGGGCTGCGCCTCGACGCCGTCCCCTACCTGTACGAGCGGGACGGCACCAACGGGGAGAACCTGCCGGAGACCCACGGTTACCTCAAGGAGCTGCGGGCAATGGTCGACACCGAGTTCCCCGAGGCCATCCTGCTCGCCGAGGCCAACCAGCGGCCGGCGGAGGTGGTGGAGTACTTCGGCGACGGCGACGAGTGCCACATGGCGTTCCACTTCCCGGTGATGCCCCGGCTGTACATGGCCATCGCCACCGGGGACGCCACCCCCATCGAAGCCATCCTGGCAGCCACCCCGCCCATCCCCGATGGCTGCCAGTGGGGGATCTTCCTGCGCAACCACGACGAGCTCTCCCTGGAGATGGTCAGCGAGGAGGAGCGGGCGTTCATGTACGCCTTCTACGCCCCCGACCCGGCGATGCGCAAGAACCTGGGAATCCGGCGCCGGCTGGCCCCGCTACTCGGCGGCGACAGGCGCAAGATCGAGCTGATGCACGCCCTGCTGCTGGCCCTGCCGGGAAGCCCCATCCTGTACTACGGCGACGAGATCGGGATGGGCGACGAGTACCTGCTCGATGACCGCGATGGGGTGCGCACCCCGATGCAGTGGGAAAGCTCACCCGGCGCCGGGTTCAGCACCGCCGCCGCGACCTACCTCCCGGTGGTGACCGGCGCCGGCTACCAACCCCGGGCGGTCAACGTTGCCGACCAGCGGGCCGACGAGAGCTCATTGCTGCACTGGGTGCGGTCGATGCTGGCGGTGCGGCGCAGGCTTCCCATCCTGGCCACTGGTCGCTTCGCCACGCTGCCGGCCTCGCCGCCCTCGGTCTTCGCCTTTTCCCGCACCGACGTCGATGGCGCCGCAGTGATGGTGGCCAACCTCAGCGACGCCACCGTGGACGCCACCGTCTCCGGCGTCGGTGGGTACCGCCCAGTGCACGGGCCCGCCCCCGACGGCGACACCGTCACGTTGAGGCCCTACGGCTTCACCTGGCTGCAACGCTGACGCCGGCGCACCCCGATGGCCAGCCACCGGTGCTAGCAGGTCGAGTGGATGAGGGCGCCGACGGCGACACCCTGTTCGACCAAGGCGTTGTAACGGTTTATGGCGTCCGCTGTCGCCAGCACCTCCACCCGGACGCCGCGGTCCACCAGGTACTCGACCGTCGTCGCAGGGACACCGAGGCGTCCTGCTCGCCCGGTCGACAACACCAACACATCGGCTCCGGCCTCCACCAGCGGGTCCACGTCCGCCGGTCGGATCCCTGGACGATGGGCGGTTCCCGTCTCCGCCCAGTCCCAGGCGCAAGCACCGCCCGGCCACAGCTTGGCATCCTTGTACGTGGAACCCGCCACCTCGAGCACCCCCCACGAGTCAGAGGTGATAGGGGGCGAACCGGTACTTGACATGTCGTTCGTCACATGGCCGGGTCGCTGAGCGGTTCGCGCGCTGCCGCCGGCGATCGCCACGACTCGGGCACCCGCCCCAGCATCCGCTCCACCTCGTCGACCACCGGGGCCAGCGCCGCGCTTAGGGCCTGCTCCACCTCCACCGGCATCGGCCGCGGCGGAGTGGCGTTGACGGTCTGGGTGACACCGATGAACGTGGCGGCGGAGTAGTCCACTCCGAGGAAGGCACACATCCGGCGCAGGAACGCCAGCTGACTCTCCTCCGAGGCGAAGATGTCCTCGTAGAAGGCGTAGAGCAGCTGCTCGGGGTCGAACATCCTGGCCAGGTCGGTCAGGGTGTCGTGGTAGCGGCCCTTGGCCAGACCGAGCCCGAGCGGGGAGAGGGCATGCTGGATCGTCCGCTGCGGTGACGCCATCACGTTCGCCTCCGGCCGGCGGCTGGCGTAGTAGCGGATGGCAGACCACAGGCGGTCGACAGGGTGGCGCATCAGGAAGATGATGCGCACCCCGGGCAGCAGCCTGGCCATGTGGCGAAACCCCTGCTCGCCGATCACGGCGTACGCCGGGGTGATCTCCCCAACGACGGGGTGGGTGCGGCGGGCCTCGGCGAAGAGTCCCAGGTACCACTCGTCGTCCATGGTGTGCACCAGGCCCTGCGCGGCAAACCACCGCAGCCGGGCCAGTATCACCGGGTCTGCCAGATCATCCGCTGTGGCCGCGGCGATCTCCTTCTGCAGCCGCCCGTACTTGACCCGGCGGATGCGAGGACCCAGGTCCAGATACAGCTGGTCGAAGTAGTGGATCTCCTTGTGGGGGGGCATCCACACCTGGGGATGCTCCCGCAGCCGGCGGTCCAGCCAGCTGGTTCCCGCCTTCTCGGCTCCGATCCCTATGAAGAAACGTGTCGAATCCGGTGACGCCGTTTGGGGAGCAGGGGGTTGAGCCACGACCGCGGGCACGGTACCAGCCGTCAGCCATCGACCTCCCCCCGTGGCGGCGAGCGCCGGAACCCTCCCGGGTAGCCTGCCGCCGTGGCGGCGGCACCGATCTCGTTCCTGTCGGATTTCGGCCGCGCCGATGAGTTCGTCGGCGTGGTCCACGGGGTCATCGCCAGGATCGTTCCCGGAGC
The DNA here is from genome assembly GCA_013695075.1 of Acidimicrobiia bacterium. Lineage (GTDB taxonomy): Bacteria > Actinomycetota > Acidimicrobiia > Spongiisociales > UBA5794 > JACDBE01. The sequence continues at coordinate 5,358 of JACDBE010000374.1, read as the reverse complement.
GCGGGTGATCGACGTCGGCCATGACTTTGCCAGGGGTGATGTCCGTGGCGCCGCCCTCGCCCTGCTGCGCTCCATCCAGTACCTACCTGAGGGGGTGGTGTTGGCGGTGGTCGACCCGGGGGTGGGGACGACCCGCCGGCCGATAGCGGTGCGCACCCCGTGGGGTCACTTCGTGGGTCCCGACAACGGGCTGTTGGCGCCGGCGGTGGCCATGGTGGGGGGCGCCGACCGCATCGTCGCCATCGACAACGCCGAGCTGCGCATACCCTCGGCGGGAGCCACCTTCGATGGGCGGGACGTGTTCGCTCCGGCGGCGGCGGTGCTGTCGTCTGGGGAGGCAGCCATCGACGACCTGGGCACCCCCATCGGTGACGGGTCGTTCGTCCCGCTGATGGTTCCCCTGGCGGAGCCCGTGGGCGACGGGGTGCTCGGCGAGGTGCTGTGGGTGGACCATTTCGGCAACGTCTCCACCAACGTCGCCCCCGACGACCTGGTCACCCTCGGGTTAGGGCCGGGCGACGACGTGGCGGTGGCGGTGGGGGCCACCGAGCACCGCCTGGTGTGGGCGGCGGCGTACGGTGACGTCGATCCCGGCCGGCTGCTGGTCCACGTCGATTCGTCGGGTCAGATGGCGGTGGCCGCCCGTGGGGACCGCGCCGACGAGCGGTTGGCGCTGAGCCCCCATGTCGCCGTCACCTTCCGCCGCCCTCGCGGTGGCAACCGGTTGACGGTTCAGGGGGTGAAGCCCGACGTCTGAGCCTTGACGATGAAGGTGACCAGGATCACCAGCAGCAGGGCGACCAGAACAAACGCCGTGGTGGGCCGCATCGTGCGACCATAGTGGCGCCATGGAACGGTTCCAGCGTCGGCACGCCGTGCTCGTCATCAGCCAGCGATGTGGGCTGTGCGTTCGGGCGGAGGCGCTGGTGCTGCGGCTGGCGCCTCGCTTCGGAGTGTCCATCGACGTCGTGGACACCGCCGCCGATACCACCATGGCTGACGACTACGGCGACCGGGTGCCCGTGCTGCTCGCTGTCGGCGGCAAGGTGCTCGCCGAGGGTGCCATGACCGGGGTCACCGTCCAGGCCGCCCTGCTCCGGGTTCGCTTGGGGTTATGACCCAATCCCCCCGATGCGGGGCCTTCGCTGAGCACCTGGGTGATTGCGATATCCTCGCCTGCGGATGAGATCCGTGGTGCCAGGAGCAACCGTGTCCCGGCTCCCGGTGTACCTGCGCACGCTGGGCAGCTTGGGCGCCGACCAGCGCACCTGTTCGTCCGAACAGCTGGCCACGCTGGCCGGCGTCCACTCTGCTCAGGTGCGCAAGGACCTGTCCTTCCTGGGGGTCAACGGCACCAGGGGCATCGGCTACGACGTGGCTGCTCTCATCGAGCATCTCCGCCGTGCCCTGGGGCTGACCAAGAACTATGCCGTCGCCATCGTCGGGGGCGGCAACCTGGGCAACGCCCTTGGCAACTACGCCGGGTTCGCCACCTGGGGATTTGACGTGGTGGCCGTGGTCGACGCCGACCCGGCCAAGGTGGGCAACGTCGTCGCCGGGATCGCTGTCGAGCCGCTCGACGACCTGGAGCGGATCGTCGCCGAACGTGACGTCGCCATCGGGATCATCGCCACCCCCGCCCGGGCGGCTCAGGACGTCGCCGACCGGTTGATCGCCGCCGGGGTGCGCTCCATCTTGAACTTCGCCCCCGCCGTCATCGAGGTCCCCGCCGGGGTCGATGTGCGCCGGGTCGACCTGTCCACCGAGCTGCAGATCCTCACCTACCACCTGCACCGCCGCTAGCCGCAGGCATGCCCGGCGAATGCCCTCGAGGCTACTCCGGTTCGGGTTGGCGTTCGTAGCGGTCCAGGGCCAGCACGAACATCACGAAGAGGATCAACGATCCCAGGGTGAGGGCGATGGACGGGATCCGCAACTGGAAGGTGTTGAGGCCCTCCAGGTTGGCGGGTCGCAGGCCGCGGGGGGCGTAGATCACGAACAGCAGGCTGCCGATGGTCAGCCAACCGAAGGTGGCGGCACCGGTGATGAGAAAGGCCAACCGGCTTCCCAGGTTGGTGGTCAGCAACAGGTAGCCGGCACCGATGAAGGCGACGACCGCAACCACGGCGATGAGGATGCCTCTGGCGGCGATGGAGAACGCGGTGAGCTCGCCGGTGGTCCCGTCCACCTGCTTGAAGGTGGCGTCGTAGGCGTCGCCGAGGGCGCCGCGCACCGCCGGGACGAAGGCCAGCAGGGTGACGACGATCGCCAGCACCCCGATCTTCTCCAGCACGGTGAGCCCCGCCTCGTCGGCGAGGACATGGCGCCACCGGTCCATCACAGCGCCCGCTCGAAGGCGACGATCAGCTCGATGTCCTCGGCGGACAGGATCTGCCCGAACGCCGGCATCCGTCCCGTCCCCAGCCCGTTGACCCCGTAGGACACGTTGGCTTCGGACCCTTCGGCGACGAAGGCGATGTGATCGGCGACGTCGGGGAACTGGGTGACGGCCCGCCGGTCGAGCAGCGACGGGCCCCAGGCTCCGCTCCCGGCCTCCTGGGTGAAAGCCACCCCGGCGCTGTAGCCGGCGGTGTGGCAGCGGGCGCAGTAGCCGTTGAACAGGGCGGCGGCCCGGATGGCCCCATCGTCGGTGAGCCCGGACTGGGATGACACCGCTTCGACGTCGATCTGCCAAGGGCGGTGCGAGGCGGCCTCCTCCAAGAAGGCGAGACCGGCCTCGGCGCTCTCCATGAACACGTCGTTGCGTTCGGTGAGCACCCCCAGGGTGAGGTGGGCGGTGTCCAGCTCGGTGAGGAAGGTGGTCGCCCTTTGCAGGTCGGCGATGGGAGCACCGGTGGCGTCGGCGTTGGTGAAGGCATTGGCGGGATCGAGCGACAACCCGTACAGCCCGGTGAGTTCGGGGTCACGCATCTGCTCCACCGCGGGCTCACCGTCGGGCTCCTCCGGCTCCTGTAGCTGGCGGATGAGGACCGTGTCGTCGACGACAGCCCCGATCTCGGTCATCCGCCTCTCCACGGCATCGGTGAGCCCGTCGCGGTCGCTGTCGGTCCCCGCCTGGCCGCACGACGATCCCACCGCCCCCGCCGAGGCATCGGTGCAGATGCCGTCGGCGGCCATGAGACCCTTGATCTCACCGGGAAACGCCTCGATGGCGGCGAACCGTTCCGGTCCGTGGAATATGTCGAGGATCGTCGCCCGCTGCTCCAGGAGCAACCGGTCCACTGCGGCCGCGGCGTTCGCCAGCCGATCGGTTTCGGTGGCCACGATCCTGGTCACCTCGGCGGTGGCGTCGCTCTGCTCGATCTGGATGCTGTAGAGGTAGGCGACGACCTGGTCGACCTCCTGCATGGTCATGGCCCCCCCACCCTCCAGACCGTTGGCCGGCATCGGGGTCCCCTGCCGGCCGTAGATGATCCATTGCCGCACCTCTTCCTCGGAGTAGCGGAAGAAGACGTCGTTGAGCGAGGGGACCGCCCAGGTGGTGCTCAACCCGCTGCGGGCTTCGACGAAGGGGGCGGCACCACCGCCGCCGTCGGGGCCGTGGCAGTCGATGCAGGCGAACTCGGTGAACCAATGCTCGCCCTCCTCGACGTACTGCTCGGCGCTCTTCTCGGAGGCACGATCCTGCCGCCCCGCCTCATTGACGAAGTAGATCGGCATGGTGAGGGCGAGCACGGCGGCCACCACCAATCCCGAGTTGAGCACCCGGGTGATCCGCTTGTTCTCCAGCTCGTCGTCAGACAGGTACTGCTGCAGGTTGGATGGCGTCTCCTCGACGGCGGGTGCCCGCCGCCGGCTGCTCAACACCAGCCAACCCACCCAGGCGAGGAAGGCGACACCGACCACCGTCAGCACCACCGAACCCACCCCGACGTTGGAGGGACCCACCGGCGCCTCGCCCTCGGTGACGGCGAGGATCGGTTGGACCAGGGCGACGACGTGGCCGAGCACGCTCACACGCAGGACGGTCCCTGCGGGTACTGGATGGTTTTGGTGCTGGCCCGTGGGGTTTCGATGACCTGACCCGTCTGCACGATCAGGTTGTCGGCGTCATCGAGCTCGACCGCGAAGCGATCCATATTGCGTGGCGCCGGGCCGGCCTCGTACTCACCGTGGAAGTTGTACCGGGACCCATGGCAGGGACACTCGAAGCCCTGCGAGGGCACACACGAGGGGACCCGGCAGCCGAGGTGGACGCAACGCTGCCACAGCGCCATCAACCCCGGCTCGCCGCCGCCGGCACCGATCACCACCGGTAGCCCCTCGAACGAGGAACCGGCAATGGCGTTCTCCGGCATGGGGACCAGCCACGTCTGGGCGGAGGCGACGAAGGTGGGGACGATGGAGCCGTCGCCCTGGATGATCTCGGAGCGCAGATCGTTGAGGTTGCCCAGGTTGATCGGGCTGCCGAAACCCTCGCCCAGCTTGGGCCACATGAACGCCAGCCCGGCAATGGCGAACTGACCGAGGAAGATCCCGAACACCGTCAGCAGCGCCCGGTTGAAGAAGCCGCGCCGGGTGACACCGAGCTGGGACGCCGATACTGCGGTGCGTTCCAGCATGGGATCGACCGGGGGCGGTGCCTCGTCGGCCCCGTCGTATTCCTCGTCGGTCTCGGGGGGGCTGAGCACGGCCACGGCGGCGGCCGACCGGGCAGCCCGCTCCCGGCGGGCCCTGCGGTCGCGTTGCAGGGCGACGCGATCGAGGGGGGCGGTGATCCCGGTCTCGTCCTTTGGCCGCCCGCCGGCAACGGTGAACACCCCGATGGCCAGCAGGCCCGCCGCCGCCACGATGCCGATGATGAAGAGGGTGGTGGCGTCCATCAGAAGTCGAAGAATACGCCGTCGACCCATGGGAACGTGAAGTTGAACCCGGGACCGCGGAAGAACGAGCCGTAAATGGTGAGGATAGCGGAGGCGAACACGAAAAAGCTGAAGATCATGATGGCCAGCTTGCGGTCGCTGGGACGCACGGACGGGTTGCGGTCCACGTAGGGGACCAGCGCCAACCCCGCCAGCCCGAACCCGGGGATGATGACCCCGGCCACCTGCGGGTCGAAGTACGACAGCAGCTCCTGGAGTCCGAGGAAGTACCACGGCGCCTTTGACGGGTTGGGCTGCTGGTTGAAGTTGGCGAACTCGAGCAGTGGGGCGTCGACGTATATGGAGAAGACGATCAACCCGGCGGTGACCACCATCAGCGCCACGAACTCGGCGGCGACCAGGTGGGGCCAGGTACTCACCTTGTCCGTCGGTTCGGTCTTGACCTGCTGGATGGCACCGGCCTTGACCACGGTGAGCAGCCGCTGGGTGCGCACCCCCTCGGGGATGGCGGGGG
>JACDBE010000346.1 GCA_013695075.1 Acidimicrobiia bacterium | reverse complement strand
GGTCGATCAACCACCGTCGACCCGTCCCGTGGGTGTCGGTGCCCTCCTCACCGAGCACCCCGTCGTCGGGCCGCAGCTCGGTGAGCACCGCCAGGATCGCCGCTTCGGCGGCGCGGTCCACCTCGGTCACTGGATCGAAGGTGCCCTTCATCTCGGTGACCACGGGATTGCGGAACGCCGCCCCCACCACCACCGCTCCCGCCCGGGCAGCGGCGATGGCAACGTCGAGGTCATCCATGTTGCCAAGGTAGCGGCGGCGACCTGCCCGGCGGTCCGGCGCAGGCGGCTCGCCTCGCTGCCATGGCGGAGGCCCCGCGGTGCAGTACGGTGGCGCAGCTAACTTCCCATGCGATGGGGCCCTATGTAGCAGCCGCGCTCTCCGGTGCCGTGTTGTGGGCCTGCTTTCCTCCGCTTGACCTGGGGTGGCTGGCCTTCGTAGCCCCGATCCCCATGCTGTGGGCGGCGCGCCGGGTGGAGAGCGTGCGGGGGGCACTGGCGGTGGGGACCATCACCGGGATCACCTTCTTCGGGCCGTTGCTGGTGTGGATCTCTGAGCTGGGGGTCATCGCCTGGATCCCGCTCGTCACGCTGCTCAGCATGTTCTTCGCCGGGTACGCCGTGCTGGTGTGGGCGTTCCGGGCGCTGCCTGCGGGGCGGTGGTGGATCCTCACCGTCGCCGGCTTCGGGCTGGTGGAGTTCACCAAGGCACGGTTCCCGCTCGGCGGGTTCCCGTGGGGATCGCTGGGCTTCGCCGCCGCCGGCCACCCCGGTTTCCTCGGCGCGGTGCAGTGGGTGGGGCCCTCCGGGTGGGGGCTGCTCGCCATAGCGGTGGCAGCAGGCGTGGTGCTGGTCGTCGAGGACACCGACCATTGGCGGCTTCTGGTGGATCCACTGGTCGTCGTGTTGTTGCTCATGCTGGCCGGTGGTCTGTTCCCCCCGGTGGCCGACGGCGGCGGCATGCGGGTGGCGATCGTCCAGGGCAACTCGCCGTGTCCCGGCAGCCACTGCCCCGACGAGAACCGATTGATCTTCGAGTCGCATCTGGCCCTCACCCGCTCGCTCGATCCCGGGACCGTCGATCTGGTGGTGTGGGCGGAGAACTCGCTGGGGACGCCGTTCGAGCCGGCGGAGAACCGCGATGTCAATGTGGTCATCATGAGCGAGGCCCGCCGGCTGGGGGCAGCGTTCCTGGTGGGGGCCACCCGGGTGATCGACGAGGACACCTTCCGCAACGCCAACCTGTTCTACGGGCCCAACGGAGCGCTGCTCGGCGAGTACGAGAAACGCCACCCGGTGCCGTTCGGCGAGTACGTCCCGCTGCGGTCGGTATTCGGGGTGATCCCCCAGCTCGACCAGGTGCCCCGGGACATGATCCGCGGCGACGGCCCGGTCGTGTTCGAAACCGACCAGGGCATCATCGGGTCGCTGATCTCGTTTGAGGGTGCCTTCCCCCGGTACCTGCGCGACGAGGCGGCGGCGGGGGCACAGATGCTGGTCGTCGCCACCAACGAGAGCAGCTTCGGCCGCACCGCCGCCTCCGATCAGCTCATCGACATGATCCGGGTGGGGGCGGCGGCCATCGGCCAGGACGTGGTGCACGCCGCCATCACCGGCAAGTCGGCGTTCGTCAGCGCCGACGGCACCGTCTCGGAGACCACCGAGTTGTTCGAGACCTCGGCGCTGCACGGCGAGGTACGCCAGCGGATCGCGGCACCGACGCTGTACACCCGTTACGGCGATTGGCTGCTGATCGTGGTGGTGGCGGCGGCGCTCATCGCCCTGCTGCTCCCCGGCGCACGACGCACCGAACCGGCCCCCGGTCAGGCCACCCGCCCGCTGCCCGGTGGTCAGCCCCGGTAGCTGCGCAACCCGGAGTCGATGATGTCGATGCCCCGGTCGAGGTCCTCGGTGGAGACGTTGAGCGGGGGGATGAAGCGGATCACATTGCCGTCTGGACCGCAGTTGAGCAGCAGCATCCCCTCCTCGAGGCAGTGCGCCTTGAGGTGCTCGTAGGCGCCCGGATCGGGGGTGTGGCCGTCGTCCTGCACCAGGTCGACCCCGATCATCAACCCCAGCCCGCGCACGTCGCCGATGACTGCCAGGTCCTGCTGCATCTCGCCGAAGCGGTCGAAGGCGTGGGTGGACAGCTTGTCGACCTGGGGGACGACATCGGCCAGGGTGTCGATGGTGGCCACGCAGGCGGCGCAGCACACCGGGTTTCCCCCGAAGGTGGTGCCGTGTGCCCCCGGTGGCCACGAATCCATGAGGTCGCCGCGTGCCCCGACCGCCGAGAGCGGCAGCCCGTTGGCGATGGCCTTGCCCATGGCCAACACATCGGGGCGGACCCTATAGCCCGACGTGGCGAACCAGTCACCGGTGCGTCCGAACCCGGTCTGCACCTCGTCGGCGACGAGGAGCACCCCGTGCTCGTCACCGAGGCGGCGCAGCTCGGTGAGGAAGTCCACCCCGGCCGGGTAGTAACCGCCCTCACCCTGCACCGGCTCGATGAGGAAGGCGGCGACCTCGCTGGGGTCGATCTCGTGTTTGAGCAGCAGGTGTAGCTCCTCCACCGCCCTCCCGGTCGCCTCCTCCTGGGTCATCTTCCAGCGGAACGGCCGGGGGAAGGGGGTGACGAACACCGACCCCAGCAGCGGGTGGTAGCCCTGGCGATACTTGGCCTTGGAGGTGGTGTACGACACCGATCCCATCGTCCGACCATGGAAGCCACCGCGGAAGACGATGACGCCCTGGCGACCCGTGACCTTGCGAGCCAGCTTCACCGATGCCTCCACGGCCTCGGTCCCGGAGTTGATGAAGATGAACTTGTCGATGCCGTCTGGGGTCACCCGCTGCAGCCGCTCGGCGGCGGAGACCATGCTCTCGTAGCGGAACACCATCCCCGAGTGCCACACCTTGTCGAGCTGGTCGAGGATCGCCCGCTTCACTGTGGGCGGCTGGTGCCCCAGGTTGGACACGGAGATGCCGGTGGAGAAGTCAAGGTACTTGCGCCCGTCGGCGGCGGTGACCCACGAGCCTTCGGAGGCGACGATCTCGATGGTGGTGTCGAAGTCGATGACGGGGCCGACGACGGATGCGTGGCGGTCGGTGAGGTCGGGCATTGTTTGCTCCTTGTGAGCAGTCGAGCAACGGTGGGGGTGGGTTCGACCGGCGCCGGGCTACGGCGCGGCGAACAGGTGCCGCCTGGTGAAGCGTGGGGTCCTCGACATGGCGGCATTGTGTCACATCGCCACCAAGCCCGGCCGAGCCTGGCAAACTTGGCGAGTGACCCCGGTTTGCGGGGTGACTCGCTCAAGGTTTGCCGAGGAACCCGCTTTATCGGCCGCCGAACTCGGGGGGGCGCCGATCGGCAAAGGCGTCGATGGCTTCGCCCAGGTCGTCGGAGTGGAGGAAGGCGGCGTTCCACACGGCGACATAGTCGAGGGCGTCCTCCACCGAACGGCCCTCGCCGGCGCGCAGCACCGCCTTCGATCCCTGCACCGCCAGCGGCGAGTTGGCGGCGAGGCTCCGCCAGTTCCACGGCGTGGTCGATGGTGGTGTCCCGGTCGGGAAGGACCCGGTTTACCAAGCCCATCGCCTCGGCCTCGGCGGCGGTGAAGTCCCGCCCGGTGTAGACCAGCTCGGCGACGTGCCCCGGACCGATCAGCCGGGGCAGCCGCTGCAGGGTGCCGACGTCGGCCACCATCGCCAGCATGGTCTCGCGCACCGAGAACACCGTGTCGGCGGCGGCGAGGCGGATGTCGCAGGCGGTGATCAGGTCGACCCCGGCACCGATACACCAGCCGTGGGTGGCGGCGATCACCGGCTGGGGGCAGTCGGCCAGAGCCGAGAAGGCGTGCTGCATCCGCTTCACCATGGCGTAGGTGTCCCGCCGCCCCGCCACCCCCGGTGCCGCCCCGGCGAGGATGGGACCGAAGGCCACCAGGTCGAGCCCCACAGTGAAGGCGGGACCGTTGGCGGCGACCACGATGGCCCTGGTCTCAAAGCCAGCGCCGATGGCCCTGACGACGGCCGGGAACTCCTCCCAGAACTCGGGCGCCATCGCATTGCGCCGGTCGGGGTTGTCCAGCCACACGATCGCCACGTGACCGCGCCGTTCGCTGCTGACGGTGCTCACTGGCGATGAAGCTAGCCGGCGGCGGCTGGGTGCATCCAAACCGTCAAACTTTGAGCGATTTACATCGCATTGCGATGGAAATCGCTCAAAGTTTGCTCGACCGCCAGCTCTGCCGGGCGTCGGCCAGGTCCTGGGGGGTGTCGATGCTGCGCCACGATCGGCCGTCCTCGCCCCACGATCGCCAGGCCGGCTCGGTGACCTCGGTGG
>JACDBE010000330.1 GCA_013695075.1 Acidimicrobiia bacterium | reverse complement strand
CACCGCGCCCAGTTTGTCGGGGTGCCCTGGCTGCGGGACTACTTCCTGTCTCTGGTCGCCGAGCTGGTGGCCAGCGCCGTCCCCGAGCCGGGCAGGCTGGCGCGCATCGCCACCGAGATGAGGCGGGCGGCAGCGGCGGGAGAGCCCCTGCTCGACGACACCGGGCTCTTCGGGCTGTTCGCCTCCGCCGAGCAGCGGCAGATCCTCGACAAGGTGCAGGCGCTGATGTCGCTGCTGGAAGGACACGGCCACGTGGTGATGGACCGGATCGGCGCCCGGGAGCTGGTAACGCAGCGGCGGATGTCTGCGGTGCTCAAGATGCGCCGCCAGGACCCCCGCACCGCCCGCCTCATGCGCCTGCTGGGCATGGAGATGAAGCTGAAGCAGTACGACGTCGGCGCCGCCTTCATCCACGCCGTCGAACGCCACGCTGGCTTCGGCTCGCTGGACCGGGCTTGGCAGTCCCAGGAGCAGCTGCCCACGATCGACGAGATCGAGGAGCCGGTGCGCTGGCTGGAGCGGGTGGCGTGACCGACCGGATGCCGTGGACGACCGCCTCGCCGACGCCGCCCAGCTGATTCCACCCGGCCCGGTGGTGGTGGCGCTCAGCGGAGGTCCAGACTCGGCGGTGGCCGCCTGGCTGGCAATGACCCGCTCCGACGACGTGCGGGCGGTGTTCGTCGACCACGGCTGGCCGGGATCGGGGCGGCTCCGCCAGGCCGCCGGTGCCGTCGCCGATCGCCTCGGTATCCCCCTCGATGTGGCTGAGGTAGAGCCGACCTCCACCGAGACCGAGGCCAGGGCGGTGCGGCTGGAGGTACTGCTACGCAAGGCCGATCAAGCAATCGTGGTCACCGGACACCATGCCGGGGACGTGGCCGAGACCGTGCTCGCCAACCTCCTGCGGGGCGCCGGTGCCACCGGGCTGGCGGGCATTCCGGCTCGGCGGCCCCCCTTCGTCCGCCCCCTGCTGGGGATCCCCGCCATCGAGGTGCGCCACGCCGCCGTCGACCTGGGGCTTCCGTTCGTCGACGACCCCGCCAACGCCGACCTGGCGCATCAGCGCAACCGGATCCGCCACGTCGTGCTGCCCGGTCTGGAGGGCGTCGCCCCCGGTGCCGGCGCCGCCCTGGCCCGCTCGGCCGCTTCGCTGGCCGGCGATGATGCCGTGCTCGACGCCGCCGCCACCCCGGTACCGATCCGATGCCGAGGGTCGGCGGTGCTCATCCCCGCCGGCGCCCTCGCCACCGCCCCGCCGCCGGTGGCGGCACGCATCGTCCGCCGTGGGCTGCGGATGGCGCACCCGCCGTATCCGGGCACTGCCGCCGATGTGCTCGCAGTGTTGGCGGCGGTGACCGGCCCCACCGCCCAGCTGTCTGGCGGGTTGCTGGCCACCCGGGAGGGGGCCTTTGTCGCCCTTTACCCGGCCGGGAACGAGCCGCCCCCGCCGACGGCGGCGCTGGCGGTTCCCGGGCACGTGACCGTCGGTGACTTCACGGTGTCCGCAGCCCGCATCGACCCGCCCCGGGTGGCCCCGCTGGGCAAGCGCGTGGCCTGGCTCGATTCGTCATTGCAGGATCTCACCGTCACCACGGCTACTGGCGGGGACCGCATCGACCTCGGTGGCCACACCAAGACGGTGTCCGACGCCCTCGCCGAGGCCGGGATTCCCCGGCGGCTCCGGCCGGGTTGGCCGGTGGTGGCGGCGCATGGGAAGATTGCCTGGCTGGCCGGTGTCCGGGTAGGGGCGTGGGCCCGAGCCGGCGGCGCCGAGACCGCAGTGCTGGAGTTGAGGTTGGAGGACACCTGAATGCTCGATGGCAAGATCAGGGTGATGATCTCGGCCGAGGAGATCGACGCCAAGCTGGCCGAGATGGGCCGTGCCATCACCGACGATTACCAGGGCAAGGACCTACTCATGGTGGGGATCCTCAAGGGCGCCTTCATGGTGATGGCCGACCTGGCCCGCCACATCGAGCTCCCCGTCGAGTTCGACTTCATGGCGGTGTCCTCATACGGGGCATCCACCAAGTCTTCCGGGGTGGTCCGCATCCTCAAGGACCTCGACTCGGAGATCCAGGGCCGCCATCTGCTCATCGTCGAGGACATCATCGACTCCGGTCTCACCCTGCGCTACCTGATGAAGAGCCTGCGGGTGCGCCAGCCGGCCTCGCTGGAGCTGGCGGCGTTGCTGGTCAAGGACGGCGTGGAGCGTCCTGCCACCGACATCCGATACGAGGGATTCCGCATCCCCCCCGAGTTCGTCATCGGCTACGGGCTCGACTACGCCGAGAAGTACCGCAACCTGCCATACGTGGGGATCGTCGAGGGCTGACCCCCAACCACCAGCGGGGCGCTGCCCCGCCGACGGTCGTGCCCGGCCGGCACCGCGAACCTCTGTCCGGGTAGGACCACCCACCCCGTAGACTGATCCCGACCCCTTCCACCCGATGAGGAACCGTTGAGCCGGAACGCACGCACCATCTTGGTCTACATGACCGTCGGCTTCCTTGTGCTCATGGGCGTCAACGTGTTCCTCGGTAGCGGCGCCCAGCCTGCCGAGCTGTCCCTGGACGCCTTCGTCGACCTGGTCGAGGAGGGCGACATCGCCGAGGCCACCATCCTGGAGAAGTCCGAGCAGGTGACCGGCACCGTGGCCGAAGGGGTGACCCTCCCCGGCGGCGGCAGCGAGTTCGTGGTCGGGTACCCCAACGAATATGAGGACCAGCTGACGCAGCAGCTCCTCGCCGCCGGCGTCGACGTCACCTCCGACCCGGAAAACCCGTCGCTGCTGCAATGGTTCCTGGGGACGATCTTTCCCTACCTGCTGATCTTCGGGGTATTCATCTTCATCCTGATGCAGATGCAGGGCGGCGGCAACCGGGTGATGCAGTTCGGCAAGGCCCGCACCAAGCAGGTCACCAAGGAGACCCCCAAGGTGACGTTTTCCGACGTCGCCGGAGCCGACGAGGCGGTGGAGGAACTGGTGGAGATCAAAGAGTTCCTGGCCAACCCGGCCAAGTTCCGCGCCATGGGGGCCAAGATCCCCAAGGGAGTGCTGCTCTACGGCCCGCCCGGCACCGGCAAGACCCTGCTCGCCAGAGCGGTCGCCGGTGAGGCCGGGGTTCCCTTCTTCCCCATCTCGGGATCGGACTTCGTGGAGATGTTCGTCGGGGTGGGCGCCAGTCGGGTACGTGACCTGTTCGAGCAGGCCAAGGCGCAGGCCCCGGCCATCGTGTTCATCGACGAGATCGACGCTGTCGGTCGCCACCGTGGCGCCGGTCTCGGCGGCGGCCACGACGAACGGGAGCAGACCCTCAACCAGCTGCTGGTGGAGCTGGACGGCTTCGACGTCAAGACGGGGATCATCGTCATCGCCGCCACCAACCGCCCCGACATCCTCGACCCGGCGCTGCTGCGCCCCGGCCGGTTCGATCGCCAGATCGTGGTCGACCGACCCGACCTCAAAGGCCGGGAGAAGATCCTTGAGGTGCACGCCAAGGGCAAGCCGCTCGCCGAGGGCGTCGACCTGTCTGGTCTGGCCCGGCAGACCCCCGGCTTCACCGGTGCCGACCTGGCCAACCTGATCAACGAGGCGGCGCTGCTCGCCGCCAGGCGGGGGCGCACCGATATCGGCCTCAACGAGCTGGAGGAGGCCATCGA
>JACDBE010000321.1 GCA_013695075.1 Acidimicrobiia bacterium | reverse complement strand
CCGGGCGCGGCGCATCCTCAAGCCGATCCTGGAGATCCTGGCGGGCATCCCCTCGGTGGTGCTCGGCTACTTCGCCCTCACCTGGATCAGCCCCAACCTCATCCAGCCGATCTTCGACTCCGACGTGTTCACCATCCTCTCCGCCGGAATCGGGGTCGGCATCCTCACCACCCCGTTGGTGGCCTCGGTGTCCGAGGATGCGCTGCGCGCCGTCCCCCATGCCCTGCGCGAGGCTTCCTATGGGCTGGGGGCGCGCAAGTCGGGCACCGTGCGCAAGGTGGTCCTCCCCGCCGCCGTCTCCGGGGTGGTCGCCTCGATGATCCTGGGAGTGTCGCGGGCCATCGGGGAGACGATGGTGGTGGCGATGGCGGCAGGGGCCACCGGTGGCGGCTTGCTCACCTTCAACCCGGTCGAACCCGGCATCACCATGACGGCGGCGATGGCCTCGCTTGCCATCGGCACCGACCATGTGGCCGGTGCCGGCAACGCCTTCCAGAGCCTGTTCTTCGTCGGATTGCTGCTGTTCGCCATGACCCTGCTGCTCAACATCGTCAGCGACCGCTTCGTGCGCCGGGTGCGAGAGAGGTACTGATGCGCACCATCACTACAAGCGATGCGGTCGCCGTCCGATTGGCGGGGCGCAAGGTGCAATGGCGGGAGCTGGCCTTCGAAGGTGCCCTGCTGCTGGCCCTGCTGGTGTCCCTGCTGTTCCTGGTCACCCTGCTGGTGGACATAACCATCAAGGCGATGCCGGTGCTCACCGGACGCCCCGCTGACTTCATCTCCCGCGGGCTGTCACCGGACCCGACCCGGGCCGGGGTGGGCACCTCGATCCTGGGCTCGGTCACCATCACCGCCGGGGTCGCCCTGTTCGCCTTCCCGATGGGGATCGGCACCGCCATCTATCTCGAGGAGTACGCCGCCAACAACCGGCTGACCCGGTTGATCAGGACCAACATCCGCAACCTGGCCGGGGTGCCCTCCATCGTGTTCGGCATCCTGGGGTTCGCCATCTTCGTCCGATTGGTGGCTGCGGTCGGTCTGGGGGGATCGGTCAATGGTCGCAATGTCCTCGCCGCCGGCCTCACCCTGGCGGCCCTGGTGCTCCCCATCGTCATCATCACCGCTTCGGAGGCGCTCAACGCCGTGCCCAGCGGCATCCGGGAGGCCGGCTTCGGTGTCGGAGCCACCCGCTGGGAGGTCACCAGGCACCATGTGCTCCCCGCGGCAGCCCCCGGGATCCTCACCGGGACCGTGCTCACCCTGTCCCGTGCCTTCGGGGAGACGGCGCCGTTGCTGCTGGTCGGCGCCGTCACCGGGTTCTTCACCCTTGGCGAGGGCGCCTCGGTCATGGACAAGCTCACCTCGGCGTACACCGCCCTCCCGGTGACGGTGTTCTCCTGGTCCCGCCAACCCAGCGAGGAGTTCCGGGCGCTGGCGGCGGCCGCGATCGTGGCCCTGCTGGCGGTGCTGTTGACCGCCAACGCCGCGGCGATCATCCTGCGGAACCGATATGAACGAAAGTGGTGACCAGCCCGTGCCCGACTCGACCACCTTGACCGGTCCGGCGGCGGGGCGAATAGCACCCCCCCACATCGAGCCCAACCAGCTCGACGAGTCCGCCCCGGTGATGTTCGACGTCGAGGACCTCAACGTCTTCTACGGAGCCTTCCACGCCGTGCGGGACTTCACCGTCGGGATCAAGCAGCATGAGATAACGGCGTTCATCGGTCCTTCGGGTTGCGGCAAGTCGACGATGCTGCGCTGCTTCAACCGTATGAACGACCTCATCGAGAGTGCCCTGGTGACCGGCAAGCTGCTCTACCACGGCATCGATCTGTACGGCCCGGAGGTGGACCCGGTGGAGGTGCGCCGCCGGGTGGGGATGGTGTTCCAGAAGCCGAACCCGTTCCCCAAGTCGATCTTCGACAACATCGCCTTCGGTCCCAAGATCAACGGCTACCAGGGGTCGATGCCTGAGCTGGTGGAGGGCTCGCTGCGCCGGGCCGCCCTGTGGGACGAGGTGAAGGACAAACTCGGCGAATCCGCATATGCGTTGAGCGGCGGCCAGCAGCAGCGGCTGTGCATCGCCCGCGCCATCGCCACCGACCCCGACGTGGTTCTGATGGACGAGCCGTGCTCCGCCCTCGACCCCATCGCCACCCTGCGGATCGAGGAGTTGATGCAGCAGCTCAAGCGGGACTACACCATCATCATCGTCACTCACAACATGCAGCAGGCGGCCCGGGTCAGCGACCGTACCGCCTTCTTCAACGTATCGTTGAACGACAAGGGGCAGCGCACCGGCTACCTGGTGGAGTTCACCGACACCGTCAAGCTGTTCACCAACCCCGACGAGAAGGCGACCGAGGATTACATCACCGGTCGTTTCGGATAGGACCCGATGATCAATTACGGCCATCACGGCGAGACCCGGGCCAGGTTCGACGCCGTGCTCGACGAGTTGCAGCAGGGCATGGTCGACCTCGGCTCGCTGATCACCGAGAACCTGCGCCGTGCCGGTGAGGCGATGCGTCACGGCCGGCTGGAGCTGATCGGCGACGTGAGGGCCGCCGACAGGGAGATCGACCGCCGCTATCTCGCCCTGGAGCGCCGCACCTTCGAGACCATCGCCCGTCAGCAGCCGGTGGCCCGCGACCTGCGCTTTCTCATCGCCGCCACCCGGGTCCTGTACGAGCAGGAGCGTTCCGGCGACCTCGTGGTGAACTGCGTCAACATGTTGGAACGCCTAGAGGGATTCCCCGAGCAGCCGGGGATGCAGGCCCTGCTGTCGCGCACCGTGGACACCGCCGCCGGGCTGTTCGCCATGTCGGTGGATGCGCTGGCCACCATGGACGAGGGGGCCGGGCCCCGCCTCGACGAAGCCGACGACGAGCTCGACATCCTGGTGAGCAGGATGTACACCGAGATCGGTGCCGACGCGGCCACCATCGGGCTGGAGACCGCCATCGTCATGTCACGGGTAGCCCGCTTCCTGGAGCGGATCGGCGACCACGCCGTAAACATCGCCGAGAACGTCACCTACATCGTCACTTCGCAGTTCCCCGACGCCACCCGGATAACCCCCTCCGACCAGGCGTAATCCGTTCCCGCTTCCCCGCGAATCTCGGCCGGGTGGTTCCAGCACCACGGACCCTGATTGCCCGACCATTCTGTCGGTCTGCTAGCATTGCAGGCGATGACAGCATCGGAGGGAGTATCATGGCGACACTGACGATTCGTGGGCTTGATGACGAGACGCATGGGCGGCTGCGTGTTCGGGCGGCTGAGCACGGTCGCTCGATGGAGGCCGAGGTGCGGGCGATCCTGCACGACCTCCTGGCTGCCCGGCCGGCGCACGGTCTAGGAAGCCGCATCCGCGCCCGGTTCGCCGGCCTCGGTGGTTTGGAGCTCGACCTGCCGGCTCGAAGCGAACCACCCCGGGCAGCCGTGTTCGACCCATGATCGTTCTCGACACCAACGTCTTGTCCGAGCTCACCCGCCAGACCCCAAACGAGGCAGTCCTCGCCTGGTTGGACTCCATTCCCGCCTCCGATGCGGCCACGACAGCAGTCACCGCCAGCGCGTTGTACTACGGCGTGGCCCGTCTGCCAGCGGGACGCCGGAAGACGGCACTGGCAGCCGCGGTTCATGCCGTCATCAGCGATGACTTCGCCGGCCGGGTTGAACCCTTCGACATCTCGGCCGCCGAGGCGTACGCCCTGGTAGTCACCGACCGCGAGCAGCTGGGCCGCCCCATCACCGTGGCGGACGCCCAGATCGCCGCCATCTGCCGTGTTCACCAGGCCACCCTGGCAACCCGCAACGTCAGGGACTTCGACGACACCGGTATCGAGCTGATCGACCCCTGGCGCCGCTAGTACAGGACTTCTCGAAGCAGCGGGCTGTGTACGCCGCCCCCGAGCCCGGCGCCTACGCTGGCCGCCCCTGCCCGGAGGTGTGCCATCGAGTTCGCCAACTCGCCTCGCTGTGAGGAGCTGCGCACCGCGCTGCTGGCGTTCATGGACGAGCACATCTACCCGGCCGAGGAGGTGCACCAGCAGCAACGCCACGAGTCTGGCGACACCGTCAACGCCACCGCTGTACTGGAGTCTTTGAAGGGCACCGCCCGTGGCTTGGGTCTATGGAACCTGTTCCACCCCGACGACCGGTGGGGCTCCGGGCTGTCCAACGTCGACTACGCCCCGCTGGCCGAGGTGATGGGACGGTCGATCGAGCTGGCACCGGAGGCCACCAACTGCTCGGCACCGGACACCGGCAACATGGAGGTGCTGTCGATGTTCGGCACCGCCGACCAGCAGGAACAGTGGCTGGTGCCGCTGCTCGACGGCCGGATCCGCAGCTGCTTCGCCATGACCGAGCCGGCGGTGGCCAGCTCCGATCCCCGCAACCTGCAGCTGGGGATCGTCACCGACGGCGACGGCTATGTGCTCGACGGAACCAAGTGGTGGACCACCGGCGCCCTGGGCGACACCTGCCGGGTGGCCATCGTGATGGGAGTCACCGACCCCGATGCCGATCCCAAGCGCCGCCACTCCATGATCCTGGTGCCCATGGACACCGACGGCGTGGTGGTGGAGCGGGGCCTCCCCGTCTTCGGCTACCACGACCGTGGCGGGCACGGCGTGGTCCGCTTCGACGGGGTGCGGGTGCCCCGGGAGAACCTCATCGCCTCCGCCGGCGACGGGGCCATGATCGCCCAGGCGCGTCTCGGCCCGGGCCGCATCCACCACTGCATGCGGGCCATCGGGATGGCCGAACGGGCGCTCGACCTGATGGTGGCCCGCGTCACCCAACGCCACGCCTTTGGCTCCCCGCTGGCCGACAAGGGCGTGATCCAGCAGTGGATCGCCGAGTCCCGGTGGCGTATCGAGCAGGCCCGGCTGCTGGTGTTGAGGACGGCGTGGCTCATCGACACCGTGGGCAACCGGGCAGCCCGCAGCGAGATCTCGGCGATCAAGGTGGTGGTGCCCCGCGCCGCCCTGTGGGTGATCGACCACGCCATCCAGGCCCACGGCGGCGGCGGGGTGTCCGACGACTTCCCATTGGCACGGATGTATGCCATGGCGCGCACGTTGCGCATCGCCGACGGCCCAGACGAGGTGCACACCATGGTGGTGGCCCGCCAAGAGCTGGGTTGACGGGCGTCGGCGAACTGCGAGTTCAGCCGAACAGACCCTGCCAGATGCGACCCAACAGCCCGGTGGATCCGGGTGTGGGCAGCTGGCGAAGGACGGCGTCGAGATGGTCGGGTGGCAGGTCACCCACCAGGACGTACGACGCCCCGTCGGCCTCCCAGGTCACCAGCAGCGCCGACGGCTCCACCACCACCCGGTACGCATGCCCGTCGAGCTCGTGGACAACGGCATCCTCGAGCCGATCGAGCCGGGCCGGGGCGTCCAGCTGGAACACCGAGAACGAGAACAGCCCGTCGCTGAAGTACGCCTGCGACACCCCATCGCCGTCCTGGTAGCCGTCGGTCAACCGGTATCCAGCCAGGTCGCCGGGGAGGTCGGAGTCGGGCGCCTGCACCATCATGGTGTACCCCGGTCCGGCATCGACGTCGGCCCGGTCGGTGTCGGGACGGCCGAACTCGGTGCTGGTGATCTCGCGGAACACCGACCCGTCCGGGTTGAAGACCGTGGTGGCCAGGGCGGCCCGGGTCTCCTCGTCGATGACCAACAGCGCCCGCCGCATCGACCCCTCGCTGACCACCACCTCCAGCGCCGGGCGGCCGATGGTGGTCACCTCACGCACGGCGGTCACCTGGTAACCATCGGTGGTCCCATGCGTCGACCAAGCGGAGATCCTCACCGTGCCGGCGGCGTCGTGGGCGGAGCCGTCGTCTATGACGGTGACAGACCCGTTGTCGGCGGTGACCACGGTGCCCGAACCGGACCGCTCGATGTCGACAACGGTGGCGAAGGTGCCGCCGTTCCAGGTGGTCACCACGACCTGGGTGCCCGAGTAGGCGGCAGCGCCCGCCGCCGCCAGGTACCGGTCCAGTTCCTCGTCGGCGCGGGCGGCACCCACCGGACCGGCGATCAGCCCGGCCACCAGCACCGTGGCGGTCAGCAACGACAGGGGGCGGCGGCGGCTCATCGCTGCTCACCGGACAGCTCGAAGGCAGGCACCGACAACCCGGGATCGACGGCGCTCCGTACCCCGTGGCGGGATGCCAGATCGCCGACGTCTACCGGGGCGGGCGCCGGGGGGCGCACGAGGGCGAACCCGACGACCACGGCGGCGGCGCCGGTGGCGATGGCCACCCCCACCCCCACGCGGCGCCGCACCGACCCGGTACCACGCGACGCTGCGGCGGCGACACCGTCGCCCTCCGCCACCGGTCGCTCGATGAAGATGGGAGGGTCGAGCCGGGGCAGCGCCCGCACCGCAG
>JACDBE010000283.1 GCA_013695075.1 Acidimicrobiia bacterium | reverse complement strand
CGCCGGCGACTCCGGTGCGGACATCGACGCCGGGGGCGACGCCGATGGATGACCGCCGGGCCGGGGTAGATCAGACCGCGAAGTTCTGAGAAAGAGCGGACAGGGGTACCATCGGGACCACACCACGACAAACACCTGAACCCATCGAGGTCATCGGCGGAATGCCGTCGGCGAGGTCGACACCAACCAACCGCTCCCGCCAGCCTGGCAGGGAGGCCGGTAGGCGGGTAATCGGCAACGGTGAGGTCAGGTCGGAACCGGAGTAGCGATGGAATGGATCCTCACCACCGCCGCCTTGGTTGTCGGCGTGGCCGCCGTTGCCTTCGTGGTCGGTGACCGGGGACGGCGTTGGCGCCGTCGAGCCGACGCCGGGCCGGCGTCGGAACCGCACGGCGTCGCCATTTCCGGGACCGCAACCGACGACGCTCGACTGCGCGCCGCGGAGGCGCGGGAGCGGGCCGAGGCCGCCCTCGACCAACGCCGCGCCGAGGCCTCCGCGCGCGAGGACCGCCTCACCGGGCGGGAGGCCACGTTGGAGCAACGTGCCGCCAACCTGGCACAGCGTGAGGAACGGTTGGTCGACCGGGAGGCTGAGCTCGACGTCCGCCGCCAGGCCATCGTCAGGTTGGAGGACGAGGCCCGCACCGCCCTGGAGCGGGTATCGGGACTCGATGCCAAGGCCGCCAGGGACGCGCTGCTGGCGAAGGTCGAGGATGAAGCCAAACGGCAAGCATCGGTGCTGGTGCGCGATGTCGAGACCAAGACCAGGGAGGAAGCCGACCGGCGCGCCCGGCGCATCTTGGCGACGGCGGTACAACGCCTCGCCGTCGATGTGGTCACTCAGGCTTCGGTGTCGGTGGTCAGCCTGCCCACCGACGAGATGAAGGGGCGGATCATCGGGCGGGACGGGCGCAACATCCGGACCTTTGAGGCGGTCACCGGGGTCAACCTGGTGGTTGACGACACCCCCGAAGCGGTGTCGGTGTCCACCTTCGACCCGGTACGGCGCGAGGTCGCCAGGATCGCCTTGGTACGGTTGGTCGAGGACGGCCGGATCCATCCGGCGTCAATAGAAGAGAGCTACGAGAAGGCCAAGGCCGAGGTCGAACAGACCATGGCCGACGCCGGGGAGTGGGCGCTGCTCGAGGTCGGTATCAGCCGGATGCATCCCGAGCTGATCGGGCTGCTGGGTCGGCTGCGGTTCCGCACCTCATATGGTCAGAACGTGCTCAACCACCTGGTGGAGAGCGCCCACATCGCCGGGATGCTGGCCTCCGAACTGGGGGTCGACCCCACCGAGGCCACTCGGGCCGCCTTCCTTCACGACATCGGCAAGGCGGTGTCGCACGAGGTGGGCGGTTCCCACGCCCTGGTCGGTGCCGAGATCGCCCGCCGGTTCGGCGAGGACGCTTCCGTCGTCCACGGTATCGAGGCCCATCACAACGAGGTGGAGCCGCGGACCCTCACCGCGGTGCTGGTGCAGGCCGCCGACACGGTTTCCGCCGCTCGGCCCGGTGCCCGTCGGGAGGCACTGGAAGGTTATGTGCGCCGCTTGGAGAAACTGGAGAAGATCGCCGGGGGGTTTGTCGGGGTCGACCGGGTGTACGCCATGCAGGCAGGGCGCGAGGTGAGAGTCGTGGTCGACCCGGGAACCGTCGACGACCTGGCGGCCAACCAACTGGCCCGTCAGATAGCCCGCCGGTTGGAGGACGAGCTCCAGTACCCGGGCGAGATAGAGGTCACCGTGGTCCGGGAGTTCCGGGCCACGGATTACGCCCGGTGACGGGTACCGGTCGATGACGGAGACCATCGCCCTTGGCACGCCGGCGGTGCGCCGACCCCGCATCCCCACCCGCCAGGGGCAGGGCTACTTCATCCGCACCTTCGGTTGCCAGATGAACGAGCACGACTCCGAGCGCATCGCCGGCCTGCTCGAGGCCGACGGAATGGTCCCGGTCGATCGCCCGGAACGGGCCGACGTGGTGATCCTCAACACCTGCACCATCCGGGAGAACGCCGACGAGCGGCTGCGCGGCTACCTGGGGGCGCTACGCGCCATCAAGCGGGACCACACCGGGATGCAGATCGCCGTCGGAGGATGCATGGCGCAGAAGGATCGGGAGGGCATCGCCGGCGGCGCCGAGTGGGTCGATGTCGTCTTCGGCACCCACAACACCCACCGGGTGGTCGACCTGCTAGACCACGCCGCCGAGTGGGGACCCATCACCGAGATCCTCGACGAAACCGAATCGGTGGAGGCGATGCCGTCGGCGCTGCCGGCGCACCGCCGCTCCCCGCACACCGCCTGGGTGACGATCACCATCGGGTGCAACAACTCGTGCACCTTCTGCATCGTGCCCGCAGTGCGGGGCCGCGAGATCTCCCGCCGCCCCGGCGACATCCTCGCCGAGGTACGTCAGTTGGCCGAGTCGGGGGTCACCGAGGTCACCCTGTTGGGTCAGAACGTCAACTCGTACGGGCGCGACCTGGAGCTCAACGGCCGCCGCCCCCTGTTCGCCGATCTGCTGCGCCGCGTCGGTGCCGTCGACGGCATCCGCCGGGTCCGCTACACCAGCCCACATCCCAAGGACTTCCGGGAGGACGTGGCCGCTGCCATGGCGGAGACACCGGCGGTGTGCGAGCAGCTCCACCTCCCCCTACAGTCGGGTAGCGATCGGATCCTGGCCGCCATGCACCGCGGCTACTCGGCCGCCCGCTACCTGGAGAAGCTGGCCATGGCCCACCGCACGATCGCCGACCTCACGGTGAGCACCGACATCATCGTCGGCTTCCCCGGCGAGACCGACGAGGACTTCGCCGCCACCCTCGACGCCGTTGCCGAGGCCCGCTTCGACGGTGCCTTCACCTTCCAGTACTCGCCCCGGCCGGGCACCCCGGCCGCCACCATGGATGACCAGGTTCCCCGAGCAGTCATCCAGGAGCGCTTCGACCGGCTGGTGGCCCTGCAGAACTACATCGGCCTGCAACGCAACCAGCGTCTGGTGGGCCGCACTCTGGAGGTGATGGTGGAGGGTCCTTCACGCAAGGACGAAGCGGTGGTGACCTCCCGGACCCGGGGCGGGTTGCCGCTCCACGTCGATGGGAAGCACCCTGCCGGCTCGTACCTCGACGTCACCGTCACCAGGGCGGCGCCGCACCATCTGCTCGGGAGTCGCCTCCCCTGACCCTCGCCGCCATCGTGGGGCCTACCGCCTCCGGCAAGTCCGAGGTGGCGCTGGCGTTGGCGGAGGAGAGCGGCGCCGACATCCTCTCCGTCGACTCGATGCAGGTGTACCGGGGGATGGACATCGGAACCGCCAAACCCGATCTTGCCGCCCGGGCGCGGGTGAATCACCACCTCATCGATCTGGTCGAACCGGAGACTGCCTTCACCGTTGCCGACTACCAGGCCGCCGGGCTGGACGTGCTCCACCGACTCGCCACCGCCGACCGGCGGGTGATCCTGGTGGGAGGGTCGGGGCTGCACCTCCGCTCCCTGGTCGACCCCATCAACCCGCCACCAACCGATCCAGGGCTGCGGGCCGACCTGGAGGCCGCCCGGCTCGACTCGCTGGTGGCCGAGCTGCTGGCACGGGATCCCGATTCCGGCGGCGTGGTCGATCTGGCCAACCGGCGGCGGGTGGTGCGGGCGGTGGAGATCCTCCGCCTCACCGGCGCCACCCCTAGCGCGCGGGCCGCCGCCGACGAACGCAGCCGCCTGGATGCCTACCGCCCCGCCCGGCCCTTCGTGGCAGTCGGGTTCGATC
>JACDBE010000255.1 GCA_013695075.1 Acidimicrobiia bacterium | reverse complement strand
CGGCGGGGTTGTCGTAGAAGCCGTCGTCGTTGCGGTCGACCTGGAGCCCGGCCCACGACTCCAGGATCCCGGTGATGCCTGCCAGCCGCGGATCGGCGGAGGTGTCTACGGCGGCCAGCATGGCGTCGAGGTCGGTGGTCACCGCCACCAGGTCTGCCGTGCCGGTGGGGGTGTCGGTGGTGAACGACCCGATGCGGTTGAGCCGGTTGAGGGTGCCCATGGTCGCTTCACCCGCCGGCAGCATCTCCAGGATGTTGCGGAGGGTGTTGACCCGATGGGTGGGGCCCCACCGCCAGAAGTCGGCGGAGGAGTTGGCCCATCCCGGCGCGGGCTTGTTGTTCCAGCTGGCCAGCCAGCCCTGCTCGGGGTTGAGCGAGTGCGGCATGGCGGCGAACGGGATAGTCCCCTGCCACTCCGCCTCACCGGTGCCCGGGGTGGGGAACCGGGGATCGACGCCTTCGGCCCGGATGGGGATGTGCCCGATGTGCCAGTAGGCGATGTTGCCGTCGTCGTCGGCGTACAGCACGTTGAAGTTATAGGCGATGTCATCGAGCTGCGACGAGAACCCGGCCAGGTCGTCGGTGGTTCCCAGCCGCACCCAGGCGCCCAGGCTGGGCAGCTCCTCGCCGAAGGTCACCGACGACAGCGAGTAGGCGGTCTCTCCCACAACGGCCAGCACCGGGCCGTGGACGGTGGCGCACAACGTCTCCGACACCGGATCGGCACCGGCGACCAGGATCACCTCCACCCGGCAGTCGAATGGCAACGAGGCGCCGTTGAACAGGTAGTGGGACGGGTCGTCGGGGTCGATCACCTCGGCGAAGATGTCGGTGTTGTCGGTGCCCCCCGAGGTGAGCGTCCAGGCGTAGCCGTCGCCGACGCCGATGGGCACCAACGGGAAACCGATGATGGTCATCCCGGTGATGTCGAAGCCGGCCCCGTGTAGACCTACTTCGTGGTTGATCTGCGGGGCGGTGTAACCCATCTGCGGTCCGCCGAGGAGGAGGGGGGCTCCGTCGGTGGTGAGCTCGGGGCCGAGGACGGCGGCGTTGGAGGCGTTGCCCTCGCCGTGCAGACCGGCTCGTTCCCGGCCCCGCTGGGCGGCGAAACGGTCGGCGTCGACCACGGCGGCGGCGGCCACCGCGTCCGGGGACGGCAGCGCCGGAGCCGCGGTGGCGCTGGCCGGGGTCGATGCCGGGTCGGGCGAGGTGGTGGGCGCCGACGGGTCGTCCAGCCAGTGGGTGTCGGTGAAGACGGCGGCGGCGGTTTCCGGGCCAAGGGCGGCGATGAGCCCGGCGTAGATGCCGGCGGTGGTGAGCTCGTCTGCTCCTGACCAGCCGAACTGGCTGCCCACCGCCATGAAGGTGGCCACCGAGTCGTCCAGCGTCCACGGGCGCGGGGTGAACCCGGCGGCGGCGAACTCGACAGGGAGCTGCCCGGTGGCGGTGGCCTCATCGATCCAGGCGTTGATCCCCGAGATGTACGCCTCGAGGACGGCCACCACGTCGTCGGGGGCAGCCTCGATGAGGGCGGCGCGCCTTTCGGGGGGACCGAACAGCAACCGGGCCTGGATGTCGGAGGCGACGCCGTCTGGCCCGATCAGTTCGGCCAGAGTGCCGGTGCCCAGGCGGCGGAGCAGCTCACCCTGCCACAACCGGTCCTGGGCGGAGGCGTACCCGAAGCCGTGGAACAGCGCTTCCTCGGTGTCGGCGAACAGGTGTGGTACCCCATAGGAATCCCTGACGATGGTCACCTCGGGGTCCGCCTCGGCGGCAGGAGCGGCGACGGCCACCGCAGCGGTGAGGAGTACGGACAGGGCCAGGGTGAGCAGGCGACGCATCGAGACCTCCGGGGGCGGGGTGGTTCGGCCATCTCACCTTAGAGCCTCGATGCGGACGCCCGCGCTGCGGCGAGCCGTTTCACTTCCCGTCCGGTGGCGTTGATGTCGGTCGGGACGAGGGAAGACGACGGGCCAGCTACCCTGACAATTGTGCTGCGATTCGCCTTGGCGGGTATTCCCGTTGGTGTGCATGCCTCGTTCCTGATCATCGCCGTAGTCTCGCCGTCGAGCCGGTTCGAGGACTTGGCGGTGTGGGTGGTCATCGCCTTCCTCGCCGTAGTCGCCCATGAGGCGGGGCACGCCTTCGTCGCCCGCCACTACGGCGCCGAGCCGGTGGCGATCACCCTGTTCGCACTGGGAGGTGTCACCACCTTCCCGGCAACCGCTGCTCTCACCCCGAAGCGGAGGCTGGTCATCGCCGCCGCCGGGTCGCTGGTGGGCATCGTCCTCGGCGGGATGGTGTGGCTGCTGTGGAACGCCGGCGTGTTCGATGATGTGTCCTCCTCGGTGCGGTTCGCCGCATTCGGGTTCATGTGGGCCACCATCGGGTGGGGTCTGCTCAACTGGATCCCGATCCGGCCGCTCGACGGGGGAGCGATGCTCACCAGCTTCCTCGAGATCGTGA
>JACDBE010000234.1 GCA_013695075.1 Acidimicrobiia bacterium | reverse complement strand
CTATTGGCCCTCCCTTTGGGAGGGGTGATCAGTTTCCCCTCCCTTTGGGAGGCGTGCCGAGCGTGAGCGAGGCGGGAGAGATACTCAACGGGAAGGAATGCGCTCGCCGCTCGAGCCCCAGCGCCCTCCCGGCTGCTCCGCAGCCAGCCCTCCCGGAGGGAGGGGAAACATGAACTTCGCAGCCACCCCTCCCCGCAGATGCGGGGAGAGCAAGCAACCAGATCGGTGCCGAGCGGACTCCAACGAATGAATCCCCGACCGCCGCGTGATCCGCTACCCCAGTGTCACAACCCTGGCCGCATCAGCGGGTAGGAGCGTCCGGGCAATCCTCCGATCGAAGGTGACGAGCACGCCGTCGTGGCGAATGGCCAGGTTCAGCAGGTGCCAATCGGTCACCTGCTTGTGTCCGGCCAGGCCAGTGGTGTCAACGGTCGAGTCGGCCAGCGTTGAGTCATCAGCGAGGAACGTGGCCCGCGCGTCTGCTCGTACCCCCGAGAGGATGGCCAGTGCACGCACTGACGTCACGGCCTGCCCAGTCACCGCCGGATTCAGCAGCATGCGCAACAGCCCGCACTCCGTCAGTGGCGTCGTAGCGAAGTGCTCCACTCCGTCCAACCACCGGTGGGATTCACGGTGGAACACGTGTGAAGGGTTGGTGAGCGCGACGAGGACGTTGACGTCCGGGACCGCGAGTTGCGCGTCACTCATCGTCGAGTGCGTCGTCCACCAACTCGACCGTGATCACGTGACCCTCGACAGGAGGAAGCATTGGGAATCCCTCGGGGTCCGACATTGTCGCGGTCTCCGCTTCGTAGCCGATCATCGCGAGCTCCGACAACGCTTCGCCCACCGAGATACCCCGCTGCTGCGCACGGCTGCGGGCTGCCACGAGCACACGGTCATCGATGGTCAAGGTCGTTCGCACCACAGTTAGGATAGCCTGCCGACATCACGCATCAAGCATCACTGTCACAGCGCCGCTCGATGCCAGCCCCCTCCCCGGCTGCTCCACAGCCACTCCTCCCAGAGGGAGGGGAAACAGAAACCTCGCAGCCACCCCTCCCCGCCAACGCGGGGAGGGGAAACAAGCGGCGGGGAGGGACGGCTGCGGGCGACGCTTACTCCTGGGTGGCTAGGAGTTCGTCGAGCTTCTGGTAGCCCTCGATGACACCCACATCCATTCCGCTGGAGAGGATGGCGTCGCGCGTCTCCATCGAGGTCACCACCGACAGTCCGGTGATGCGGGTGCTGCCCTGGTCGAGCTCTTCGAAGGTCATCGTCTCCAGGCTGACCCCGTCGGGCTCGCCCTCCCAGGTGAAGGTCTGCACCAGCCGCTCGTGGGGGCGCACCTCGTGGAAGGCGCCATAGAACCTGGCCACCTCCTCACCCTCCTGCAGGGCTGCGTAGCGCCACGATCCTCCGGTGCGGGCGTCCCAGTGGTCGATGCGGGTGTCGATGCTGCGCGGCCCGATCCACTGGGCGAAGAGGTCGGGGTCGGTCCAGGCGGCGAACACCCGCGCGCGAGGTGCGTCGAAGTCGCGCACGACGGTGATCGTGGGCAGATTGGGATCGGCGCTGATGGTGGTCTCGTGCTTGGCGGGGCTGGTCATGATGCTGCTCCTGTCTGGTCGTTGCCGGCGGGACGATCGTCGGTGCCGTCGGTGCCGTCCCCGGATTCCTCGTCGATGCTGGCGAGCAGGGCGTCGAGGCGGCGGAACCGCTCCTCGGCTTGCTGCCGGTACCGCTCGATCCACTTGGTCATGAGATCGAACACCTCCGCTTCGAGGTGACAAGGCCGACGTTGGGCGTCGCGGCTGCGGCTCACCAGCCCGGCGTCGCCCAGCACCTTGAGGTGCTTGGAGACCGCCTGGACGGTGACGTCATAGGGTTCGGCCAACTCGCCGACCGTGGCGTCACCGACCGCCAGGCGGGCGACAATGTCTCGCCTCGTCGGGTCGGCCAGTGCGGCGAACACCCGTGATAGCCGGTCGTCCTCAGGCACCGTGGTCCCTCCTTATTCAACCGTATGGTTGTCAATGAGAAACCTACCTCGGCTGCGCGCTGTTGTCAACCGTTTGGTTGATTAAATCACGAACGGGGTGCCGGCGGTGCGGGCGGATCAGGGGGGCTGAGGGGGACTCCCTGCAAGGTCACGTCGCCGGACAGGGTCTTCACCTTGATGGCGATGCGCTTTTCCGGCGGGGAGCCATCGCCCTGGGGCAGCCGGTTGCGGACGTCCCCCGACAGGGTCTGCAGGTCGACGTCGAGGGTGCGACGCGGCGGGATGCCCAACCGGACATCGCCGCTCATCGTCTTGACGGCGACGTCGGCCCCACCCACCTTGCGGATGGTGAGGTCCCCGCTGGCGGTCCTGGCGTCGACGCACTCGGCGCAGTAATCGACGGCAACATCGCCGGATGCCGAGGTCACCAGCAGATCGCTGCCCACCCGGCCCACCCGCACGTCCCCGGCGGCGGTATCGATGGCGAGATGGCCGTCGACGGCGTCGAGGGAGATGTCGCCGGACGCCGAGCGGATGCGTCCCGGTCCGGTCACCGTGGCCACCTTGATGTCCCCAGAGGCGGTGGTGGCGTCGAGCTCGGCCACCTCGGCCTGCACCAGGAGATCGCCCGATGCCGTGGTGAGCGACAACGAACCGCCCGGAGGGATGTCGAGGAAGACATCGGTGGAGCTGAAGCGGCGCAGCATCGACGAGCGTTCCGGTACCACGCTGATGGTGTCGCCGTGCTGGGAGATCCGGTAGTCCTCGGCCGCCGGGCCGTCGACCCTGACCACCGCCTCCCCGGGGCTACCGGTGCGGACGGTGATCTCCCCGGAGGTCGTCGTGGCTTCAATGTGGAAGCGCTCGCCGACGGCGAAGTGCTCGACTCGTCCGGTCATGTCTCGAAGGTACCCGACACGCGGCGCCCCGCCTTGCCGGTGCTCGCCTTGCCCACCAGGGAACGGATCACGTACCCGTTGATGGAGTCGCCCACCGATCGGGCGGCCTGTTCCAGTTCGCTCTTCAGCTGGGGGGGCAACCGCAGCGTCAGCCGGGCGTCGAGGTCCTCGGTGGTGAAGGAGACAGCGCTGGTTTCGGTGCGCACCACCATCGTGGGGTCGCCGTCGCGCAGCACCACCTCGACCTGGTGGTCGGGCAGCTGGGCGTCGATCTCGAGCGCCGCCTGCTCGGCGACATCCATCATCGCCCGCCGCAGCGCCGGCCGGAGGGCGGCAACCAGCGCCTCCCCGGCGGCGACGACAACGGGATCGCCCCCCGCCAGCGCCAGCTGGTCGGCCAGCGCTGCCTCGATCCCGCTCACGATGCTCTTGGTTTCCACGCTGTCAATCCTCTCCTGCGGCTCTGGTACCGGTCCGCCTCAGTTGCGGGCGGTGGCGTCGCCGCCGTCGATCAGCCGCATCAGCCGCCGCCGCTCGGCGGTTGCGGTCCGCCTGGCGATGATGGCGACGTGGGTGGCGTTGACGGCATCGGGGTTGTTGTACCACATCATGGCGTCCTCCTGACATCTCGATAT
>JACDBE010000226.1 GCA_013695075.1 Acidimicrobiia bacterium | reverse complement strand
TGTCGCCGCCTTCGACATCCGGCAGCAATGCAGCGGGTTCCTCTACGGCCTCGACCTGGCCGACGCCCTCATCGGGGCCGACCGGGGCCAGTTGGCGCTAGTGGTGGGCGCCGAGGTCCATGGCGGGTTCCTGCCTTGGAGCGAGGAGTCGTGGCGGGCCCTCGGCGACGACGGTGTCCGGCTCGACGAGACGGAACGGGCGGCCAACACCGAGCATCGCGCCTGGAGTGTGCTGTTCGGTGACGGCGCCGGGGCGGTGGTCCTGCGCCGGGGACACGGCGGCGACGGGGTCATCGCCAGTTCGCTGCACACCGACGGTGACGCCTTCGAGCTCATCTCGGTGCCTGGGGTGGGGTCCCGGGCCAGGCCGTACGTCAGCCGGGAGATGCTCGACGAGGGAGCCCACCTGCCGGTGATGGACGGTGCCGGGCTGTACCGCCAGGCGGTGCGGTTGATGCCCGAAGCGGTGCGCGCCGTAGCCGCCAAGGCGGGCATCGCGCCCGACGACATCGACCTCGTCATCGCCCATCAGGCCAACGACCGGATCCTGCACGGGGTGCGCCGCCAGCTGGGCATGTCCGCCGACAAGGTTCCCTCCAACATCGCCCGCTACGGCAACACCACCGCCGGCACACTCCCCATCCTCTACCACGAGCAACGACGTCAGGGCAGGGCCGGCCCCGGCACCCTGGTGTGCTTCACCGCCTTCGGGGCCGGGGCGCATTACGGGGCGGTCCTGTACCGGGAACCGGCGTAGGCGTCCGGGTGGTCGCTGTCGGCTGCTTCGTCTGGTTCGTGGCGGCCTGCCTGTGGACCGTCAACGCCCTGCGGCGGCCGGTCTCGCCGGGGGCGCGCTTCCCTCCGCTGTGGCTGCCGGGGATGATCGTCTCCGAGCTGGCGCCCTGGTACCTGGTGGCCCGCGGGCTGATTGCGTGGGCCTTCGTCGCCGCCGGTGCTCTGGAGGTGCGCATCGGGCAGATGGGCATCGCCCTGTTCGTGCTCTCCGAGCTTGGGCTGCTGGTGCTGATCGGGCGCTCCGTCCGGGCTGCCCGGTACGCCGGGCAACGGCCCGGTGTGCTCGAATTGCTGAGGGTGACCCGCCGGCTTCCCGAGGGGGTGACGCTCACCCGCGAGCTCCCCTACTGGGAGGGGTTCACGCTCGACGCCTACCGGCTTTCCACCGTGACCGCGGCGCCGGCGTTGGTGTACCTCCATCCCGGATCGTGGATGCGGGGCCGCCCCGGCCGCCAGGCCCTCCACCTCTTCTACCAGCTCGCCGCTACCGGGTGGGTGATCCTCGACATCCGCTATCCGCTGTCCCCGCGAGCTACCTTCCCCGAGCACGTCATCGGGGTGAAGCGGGCCATTGCCTGGGCCAAGGACGGCGGCGGTGCGCTGGGCATCGATCCGGCCAACGTGGCCATAGCCGGGGCATCGTCCGGCGCCCATCTGGCCGCCCTGGCGGCGCTCACCTGGGACCATGCCGACCTCCAGCCTGGGTTCGAGCGGGCCGACACCTCGGTCATCGCATGCGTGCCCCATTACGGCATCTACGACCTGCTGTTGCGCAACGCCACCCGCTACGACTGGCCGTTCATTGCCCAGCACGTCATGAAGGCCCGCCCCGAGGAGGCGCCAGACCTGTACCGGCTGGGCTCCCCCCTCGACCTGGTCCGACCGGACGCGCCGCCCTTCCTCGTCATCCACGGCGAGTACGACTCGGCCGTCCTCGCCGGCGAGTCCCGCCACCTGGTGGAGGCGCTGCGCAGTTGCGGTGCCCCCGTCGAGTATCACGAGGTCGCCGGTGCCCAGCACGGTTTCGACGCCATTGCATCAGTGCGCACCCGGGCCGTCGGTGACCTGGTCGCCGCCTTCCTGCGCAGGGTGGTGCGCACCCGCGCCTGAAACCGGGGAACCGCCGGGCGGAGTGGTGCCCGGGGAGGGTCTCGAACCCCCACGCCCCCGAAGGGACAGCGGATTTTAAGTCCGCCGCGTCTGCCGATTTCGCCACCCGGGCCGGTGACTGGTCGTCGGGGCAGGGTACCGGCGGAAAGCCCCTAGCACCCTCGGGGTAATCTGCCGACTCCCTGAGCACACGGAGGCAGCGCCGGTGAAGGTCTACCCACCCGACAAGATCCGCAACGTGGTCCTGGTCGGTCACAGCGGTGCCGGCAAGACCACGCTGGCGGAGGCGTTGCTGTATCGGGGGGGTGTCGTCGATCGGCTGGGTCGCATCGAGGACGGCAGCACGGTCATGGACTTCGACCCCGAGGAGCACAAGCGGGGCATCTCGCTGTCGATGTCCTATGCGCCCGTCGAGTGGCACGGTCACAAGATCAACATCATCGACACCCCCGGGTACGCCGACTTCGTCGGCGATCTGTACGGGGCGATGCGGGTGGCCGACCTGGCGGTGTTCGTGGTCAGCGCCGTGGAGGGGGTCGAGGTGGGCACCGAGCGGGCGTGGCGTCTCGCCGAGCGGCTCGAACTGCCCCGCATGGTCTTCATCAACAAGCTCGACAAGGAACGTTCCTCGTTCGACCGCACCCTGGCCGATCTTCAGGAGCGGTTTGGGGCCGGCATCGCGCCGTTGGAGCTGCCTATCGGCGAGGAGGCCAGGTTCCACGGCGTCGCTGACCTGCTCACCGATCGGGCCTA
This sequence comes from Acidimicrobiia bacterium, assembly GCA_013695075.1. GTDB lineage: Bacteria > Actinomycetota > Acidimicrobiia > Spongiisociales > UBA5794 > JACDBE01. The sequence continues at coordinate 1,444 of JACDBE010000226.1, read as the reverse complement.
CTTCTACGACTCGGGCAAGGGTGTCGAGGGCGATATCCCCGACGACCTGGAGGAGCGCGAGCACCAGATCCACGACGACCTGGTGGAGGGGATCGTGGTCGCCGACGATGAGCTGCTCGAGGGGTACCTGGACGGCAAGATCCCTACGTTCGAGCAACTCGAGCGGACGATGGCGGTCGGCGTAGCAGACGCCACCGTCTTCCCGGTGGTGTGCGGCTCGGCCATCGGCCCCATCGCCGTCGACCGGCTGGCCAACTTCATCGTCGAGATCGGCCCGTCGTCGGCGCACCGCAACCGGTTCGCCGTAACCGCCGGCGACCGTGAGTTGGAGATCGTGGGAAGGGCGGACGGTGATCCCCTGCTGTTCGTGTTCAAGACGGTGACCGACCCGTACGTCGGACAGATCTCGATCTTCAAGGTGCTTTCGGGGACGGTGAAGCCCGACATGGTGCTGTACAACCCGCGGGCCGGCGGCGAGGAGCGCTTCCACAAGATCGGCTACCTCATCGGCAAGGAATCCGAGCTGATCGACGCCGTCCCCGCCGGTGACATCGGGGCAGTGTCCAAGCTGCACCTCACCGCCACCGGCGACACCCTCGGCCCCAAGAACCAGCCGGTCGCCGTCAGCGGGATAGAACGGCCGGTGCCGGTGCTGGCCACCGCCGTCGAGGCGGCCAACCAGGCGGACGAGGACAAGCTGGCCAACGCCCTGCGCCGGCTCCAGGAGGAGGATCCGGCGCTGATCGTCGAGCGCAGCGACGAGACCCATCAGACGCTGCTGCGGGGCATGGGGGAGACCCATCTGGCCATCACCATCGAGAAGCTGAAACGCAAGTTCGGCGTCGACGTGGTCACCGACGATGTCCAGGTTCCCTACCGGGAGACCATCACCCGTCCCGCCAAGGCAGAGGGCAAGTACAAGAAGCAGAGCGGGGGTCGGGGCCAATTCGGGGTGGCCATGCTCGAGGTTGAGCCGCTCCCCCGCGGCGACGGCTTCGAGTTCGTCGATGCCATCAAGGGGGGGTCCATCCCCCGCCAGTTCATCCCCGCCGTCGAGGCCGGGATCAGCGAGACCATGCGCGACGGTGGGGTCAACGGGTTCCCGGTGGTCGACGTGCGGGTGCGCTGCTACGACGGCAAGTACCACTCGGTGGACTCCTCGGAGATGTCCTTCAAGATGGCGGGGCGGCTCGGCTTCAAGGCCGCCATGGCCGACGCCGGGCCCGTCATCCTGGAGCCCATCTCCCGCATCGCGGTGTCGGTGCCCAGCGAGTACCAGGGCGACGTGATGGGCGACCTGTCGTCGCGCCGTGGCCAGGTGCAGGGCACCGAGGTGGGCCCTACCGGGATGCAGGTCATCACTGCCCTGGTGCCCACCTCCGAGATCATGCGCTACGCCATCGACCTGCGCTCACTGACCCAGGGATGGGGCACGTTCGAGGCC
>JACDBE010000222.1 GCA_013695075.1 Acidimicrobiia bacterium | reverse complement strand
AGCCAGAAGTGGGCGGACGAGAGAAGGAAGCTCTGTATCTCCGGCAGGTCGTAGTTGAAGATGTACGTCCTCCAGTCCGGGTGAAAGCCCCGGCGTGGATCGGGATGCTCGAACAGATGGGTGCCATCGAACAACCCGAGCCCGTGCTGATCCGTGGGGAAGTGCGAAGGGACCCAATCGAGAATCACGCCGATGCCGCGCTGGTGGAGGTGATCGATCAGGAACATCAGATCTTCGGGCGCTCCGAAGCGAGAGGTCGCCGCAAAGTAGCCCGTGCTCTGATATCCCCACGACCCGTAGAAGGGATGCTCCATCACCGGGAGCAGCTCCACGTGGGTGTAGCCCTGACGCAGCACCCACTCGGCGAGCGGCTCGGCCAGCATCCGGTAGCGGGTGGGACCCTGGAACGACCCGAGGTGCACCTCGTAGATGGAGATCGGCGACTGGTGGGTCTGGCGCTGGCCCCTGGTAGCCATCCAGTCGCCGTCGCCCCACTGGTAGTCGAGGTGCCAGGCGATCGACGCCGAACCGAGACCCTCCTCGGTGAAGAAACCCACCGGGTCGGTCTTGTCCACCGACCGGCCCAGCCGCCCGATGCGGTACTTGTAGCGGGCGCCCCGACCGACGCCGTCGACCCGGGCCTCCCACACCCCCCCGCCAACCGGGTCCATGCGGTCGGCATCGCTCCAGTGGTTCCAGTCGCCGACCACGGCGACGTAGTCGGCGTGCGGCGCCCATACCCGGAAGGTGGCACCGGTGGTGTCGAGGTGGCAGCCCAGCACCTCGTAGATCCGCTCGTGGGTGCCCTCCTCCAGCAACCAGGTGTCCTGGGCCAACATGCCGCTGAGCCTAGGGGTGGAGCACCCGGCGATGGGGGCGGCCCCGGGTGGCTAGTCGGCGGCGGCCTCGACGGAGGTCATGGCCTCTTCCTCGGCGGCGCGCAGCGCCGCCGAGGAGAACTCCTCGCCAAGGTAGGCCCGGATCACCTCGGGATGCTGTTGCACCTTGGCGGGGATGCCGGTGGTGATGGGGGTACCGAAGTCGAGCACCATCACCCGGTCGGCGATGTCCATCACCAGACCCATGTCGTGCTCCACCAGGATGATGGCGATGCCCAGCTCCTCACGGATGTCGAGGATGAAGCGGGCCATGTCCTCGGTCTCCTCCAGGTTCATCCCCGCCACCGGCTCGTCGAGCAGCAGCAACCGGGGTTCCATGGCCAGTGCCCGCCCCAGCTCGACCCGCTTCTGGATGCCGTACGGCAGCATGGCGACGGGGTACTTGCGCCAGCTCTCGATCTCCAGCAGATCAATGATGTCCTCCACCTTGGCCCGATTGTGAATCTCCTCCGCCCGAGCCTTGCCCAGCCACAGGCTGCCCGCCAGGGTGCCGGTCTTGGTGCGCACGTGCCGGCCCAAGGTGAGGTTCTCCAGCACGGTCATGTGGGCGAACAGCTCGATGTGCTGGAAGGTGCGGGCGATGCCGAGTCCGGCCACCTTGTCGGGGCGCATCCCCAGGATGCTCCGTCCCTCCCACAGGATGTCACCCTCCTGGGGGTGGTAGACACCGTTGATGCAGTTGAACGCCGAGGTCTTACCGGCACCGTTGGGCCCGATGATGGCGAACAGCTCGCCTTCGGCCACCTCGAAACTCACCTTGGCCAGCGCCTGGACGCCCTTGAACGACAGGCTGACGTTGCGGAACTCGAGCAGCGGGGTCACGACAGCCAGCGCTTGCGCCGCTTGTAGTGCTTGACGTCGCGGAACGACCGTCGCTCGCCCTCGGTGTGGAGCCCCAGGTAGAACTCCTTGACGTCCTCGTCGCGCATCAGCTTGGCGGCGGCGCCGTCCATCACCATCTTGCCGGTCTCCATGATGTAGCCGTGGTCGGCGATGGACAGCGCCATGGTGGCGTTCTGCTCGATGAGCAACACCGCGGTGCCTTGCCGGTTGATCTCCACGATGATGTCCTTGATCGACTGCACCAGCTTGGGGGCCAACCCCAGCGACGGCTCGTCGAGGATGAGCAGCTTGGGCTCGGCCATCAGCGCCCGTCCCATCGCCAACATCTGCTGCTCGCCACCGGACAGGTAGCCGGCGGTGGACTTGCGCCGCTGGCCGAGGATCGGGAACAGCCCCATCACCCGCTCGAAGGCGGCGTCGACGGCGCCCCGGTCGCGGTTGGTGAACGCCCCGGTGCGCAGGTTCTCGTCGACGGTCAGCTCGGCGAACACCCGGCGCCCCTCCAGCACCTGGGTGATGCCGGCGCGGACGATGACGGAGGGCTCCTTGTGGTGGATGGGTTGGCCGTTCCACACGATCTGGCCCTTGGTGATATCGCCCTCGTGAACGTCGAGCAGACCGCCGATGGCGCGCAGCGTGGTGGTCTTGCCGGCCCCGTTGGCACCGAGCAGGGCCACGATCTTGCCCTCGGGGACCGTGAGCGAGATGCCGCGCAGCACCAGCACCACCTCGTTGTACACCACTTCGAGGTTGGAGACCTCGAGCACGCCGCCTGGCTCCTCTCGTTGGCAGAGTCGGGGAGCGGGGTGGGGTGCGGCAACTACCGCACCCCACCCGCTCGGTCGGTTGGTTACTCCAGGACGTAGCAGGCGCCGGTGAACTCGTAGTTCGCTGCCGTCTCCGAGATGTAGTTGGCCTCCTGCACGTTGGAGCCGGTGCCCCCAGCTGCCAGCAGGGCGGCGTCGGGACGGAAGATCACGATCTCGCGCTGTAGCCGATCGTTGGGCTCACCGACGTAGGACTCGTTGGGGGCCAACCCGTTGAAGTCGACCTCTTCGAGGCTCTTCGCCGCCGCCAGCACCCCCGCCTGGGTCATGTCGCCGGCGTCGTAGGCCGCCAGCAGCGCCTCGTGGAGGATCTTGGCCTCGACGAAGCCCTCGGCGTAGTAGTCCAGCGGCGGGGCGTCCGGGGCCAGCTCGGCGAACAGGGCTTCCAGCTCGTCGCTGCCCGGCGTACCTGCCCCCCATGGGGTCACATACGACGACCCGATGAAGTCGCGCTGCAACGGGTCGGCGATGGCGCTGCCGAGGAACGCCGGGTTGTACGTGGGTGACGCCCCGGTCCAGATCGCCTCGAAGCCCTGCTGGATGGCCGGGCCGTAGATCTCGGTGAACGCCGTCGGGGTGGTGGTGATGAACACGATGTCGGGGTCGGCGGCCACGATCTCACCGGCGATGGGGGTCAGGTCCTGACCGGGCACCACGGCGCCGCTGCCGTCGTAGACGACCTCCATCCCCAGGGTCTCGGCGGCAATGGCGGCACCGGTCGCCGAGTCCAGCCCGTAGTCACCGGGGAGCGAGACGATGGCCACCGTCGGCTCGGCGGTGCCGGCGGCGACGGCCTGGTCCCTGGCGTACTCCATGAGGTTCATCGCCTCGATGCAGTACGGAGTGCCGTGCGACACCAGGTTGGAGTTGATGGCGGGATCGCTCCACCCCGAGTACCAGGTGAGCGGCACCGCCAGGATCCCGTCGGCCTGGAGCTGCGGGTTGATGGCCACCGTGTGCGGGGAGCCGGTGGAATGCCCAAACGCCACCACCTGGGTCTTCAGCTCCTCGTACAGCGACACGTGGGTGGGAACGTCGTATGTGGTGTCGCGGATCTCCAGGTTGACGGTCAGCCCGTTGATGCCGCCGTTGGCGTTGACGTTGCCCCAGTAGACCTCGTGCCCGGCCAAGATGGCGGTGACCAGCGGACCGAACGGTCCGGTGAGGTCCGACAGCATGCCGACGTTGATGGTTCCCGCCTCCAGGTCCACCCCGACATCGGTGAGGATGTCACCGGCGGCGGTGCCCCCGCTGGTGGTATCCGTCATGGCGGTGGTGTCGGTCATCGCCTCGGTGGTGTCCGTCACCGGCTCGGTGGTGTCGGCGCCCGGTGCCACCGTGGTGTCCGTCCCGCCGTCGTCGTCGTCCCCGCCACAGGCGGCAACGACGATCAGGAACACTGCCAGCAGCGCCAGCCACCTCAATCGCAGTCGCTTCGTCATCCCTATCCCTTTCTTGTTGCCTCCGGCTCCAGCCGGAGGATCAGCTGATCCCGATCGATTCAGTACGTGAACGGCCATGCCTTCCAGTAGTTCCTGATGCGAATCCATATACCGTACAACCCAAGCGGTTCGAAGATCAGGAAGATGATGATCAAAACCCCGTAAAGCACGAAGTTGAGCTGGGCGACGTTGAGCCCGGGGGTCACCCCCTGGGAGGTGGCCACGATCCCGAAGTCCCCCGACCCGGTGGAGACCACCGCGTCAGCGATGCCCGCCAGGATCCCACCCTCACTGACGGCGTCGGTGAGCCACAACGAGAAGTCCTGCACCAGCCGGGGTAGCACCACCACGAACACGGTGCCCAGAAGCGTCCCCACCACCGTGCCTGCCCCGCCGATGAGGATGATGGCCACGAACTGCACCGACAGGTCGAGCCCGAAGCTCTCCGGTATCAGCCGCCCCACGAACGAACCGAGCAGGGCTCCGGACACCCCGGCGTAGAACGAAGAGATGGCGAACGCCTTGGTCTTGGCAGCGGCGTCGGCCACCCCCATCACCTCGGCGGCGATGTCCCGGTCCCGCACCGCCATGAACGAACGGCCTATGCGGGTGCGATGCAGGTTCTTGGCGAGCAGCACGAAGATGACGGCGATCACCGTCAGCGCCACGTATAGCTTGGCCTCGCCCGACATCTCGTCGGGCAGGTTGATCC
>JACDBE010000218.1 GCA_013695075.1 Acidimicrobiia bacterium | reverse complement strand
TCGCCAGCTTCATCGAGACCATCGGCAACGAGATCCTGAGCCGCGAGCGGATCGAAGAGCTCATCGCAGAGGGCCAGACCGTCTTCGACGAGATCGTCATCAATGTGGCCGACCCCAAGGTGTTCATCGGGCTGCTGATCGGCGGCGCCGTGCCCTTCCTGTTCTCCTCGCTGGCCATCCGGGCGGTGAGCCGCACCGCCGGGATCGTGGTCCAGGAGGTCCGCCGCCAGTTCGCCGACGGCAAGATCATGTCCGGCGAGCGTCGGCCCGACTACGGCCCGGTCATCGACATCTGCACCAGGGCCTCGCTGCGGGAGCTGGCCACCCCGGCGCTGCTGGCGGTGCTGACCCCGGTCATCGTCGGTTTCGGGATCGACAAGTTCGCCCTCGGCGCCTTTCTGGCGGCGGTGATCCTGGTCGGCCAGCTGATGGCCAACTACCTGTCGAACGCCGGTGGGGCCTGGGACAACGCCAAGAAGTACATCGAGGACGGCCATCACGGGGGCAAGGGGTCCGACGCCCACAAGGCGGCGGTCATCGGCGACACCGTCGGCGATCCGTTCAAGGACACCGCCGGGCCGGCGCTCAACCCGCTGATCAAGGTGATGAACCTGGTGTCGCTGCTGATCCTGCCGGCGGTCATCAACCTGGAGTCCAACGATGCCGCCCGGTACGCCATTGCCGGGGTCGCCCTGCTGGTGCTGGGGGCGTCGATCGCCTTTTCCAAGCGCAAGGCCCCCGGTGTCGGCGAGATGTCCGAGCCGGCAGCCACTGCGATCTAGCGCATGTCCTGCTGGCGGCCACCGCGGTGGAGCCCCCAACCGAGTCATGCCCTCTAGATTCCCCGGATGATCCCGCTGCTGGCCGCCCTCGGCTTCCTCGACTTCCTCGACCCGGAGCGGATCATCCGCGCCGGCGGGCTGGTGCTGCTGGGGATCATCGTCTTCGCCGAGTCCGGGTTGCTGGTGGGCTTCTTCCTCCCCGGCGACTCGCTACTGTTCGTTGCCGGCTTCCTGTCCGCCGAGGCCGGCGGCCAGGTCCTCCCTGCGCTCCCCTGGGTGTTGCTGGTGGCCTTCGTCGCCGCCGTCGCCGGTGACCAGGTGGGCTACCTGTTCGGGAGGAAAGTGGGCCCGGCGCTGTTTGACCGCCCCGACTCCCGCTTCTTCAAGCAGGCCAACGTCGACAAGGCGCACGCCTTCATGGACAAGCATGGGCCCAAGACCATCGTGCTGGCCCGCTTCGTCCCCATCGTGCGCACCTTCGCCCCCATCGTGGCCGGGGTGGGGGCAATGGATTACCGCACCTTCGTCACCTACAACGTGGTGGGCGGCCTGCTGTGGGCGGTGGGGGTCACCACGCTCGGCTACTTCCTCGGCGAGATCGAGATCGTCAAGGACAACATCGAGATCGCCATCATCGTCATCGTGGCGGTGTCGCTGCTGCCGGTGGTCATCGAGCTGTGGCGCCACCGCAGGGCGGCAGGCCGCCGGTCGGCGGTCGATTCGTAGCGCCATCCCGGCGCCCGCCAGGAGCCGCAACGGGCGGCAAGTCTTGACAGACCGGAGCGCGAAACCCTAGGTTCGTGCCGCACCGCGCCTTCGCATGGAGGTCCCCCCATGCGCATCACCCGCCGACAGGTCCTCAAGCTGGCAGCTGCCCATGGCGTGCTGCTGTCGATCCCTGCCGGGGCTCGGGCGATGGCCAAGGTGGCGCCCGGGGACGGTTTCGTCGGCGCCGCCCGCTTCGGCGACCACCTGGCGGTGGCCACCGCCAGCGCCACCACCGGCTCCCGCATCGACTTCTACTCGCCGCAGTCGGGGGCCCGCACCCGGCGGGCGATCACCGTCCCCGAGCCGTTCCACCTGGGGTCGATCGCCGTCATCGCCGGCACCATGCACGTCGGAGGCCACCTGCTGGTGGAGGGACCAATCGTCACCATCGAGGCCGGCGACTACCGAGAGGTCATGGAGCCCGGCGACGAGCTCGACCCCGCCTTCGAGGAGTTCCCCCGGGGCGGTGTAGTCGAGATCCGGTCCTCCGACCTGATCCCGTGGATGGCGACGGCAGCGGCCGATGCCGAGGAACTGGGGTCGGTCACCCGGTACGAGAGCCGCCGCGGCGTGGTACGCGGTTTCACCCCCAACGCCAGCGGGGTGACGGTGTGGATCGCCCACTGCCCCGAGGCGGCCACCTTCTCGGCCACCGCGGTGCGGGCATACCGGAGCGACGACGGGGCCGAGATCGAGACGCTGTCGTTGGGCACCGACGAGGTCGACGTCGCCTCGGTGCTCTCGGTCAGCGACGGGATCACCGCCGTCATGTCCTCCAACGACCACGGCCTGGCCCGGTTCTGGGAGGTGTCCGGCGAGGAGCTGACCGAGCTGCGGCTGCCGGAGGAGGGGGTGCGCCGGGCGGTGGTGCAGCTGTTCGTGGTCGACGCCACCTACCACGCCATCACCGCCGATCTCGAGGACGGAACGATAAGGCAATGGAAGCGGAGCGGCTCGCGCTGGGCCCGGGTGGAGTCGGCGGCGAGGAACCTCGTCGCCGTCGGAAGCATCGACCTGGAGATGTCCAACGCATGAGCTCATCGTTCGCTATCGCCGACCCCCGGGCGTAGCCGATGGTCTGCTTCGCCACACCCACCTACGAGGAACGCAGCCTCGCCTCCACCGAGCTGCGCAGCACCATCGGCGGCTACCCCATCAAGTACGACGGCGACTGCGATGGGGTCACCAGCGACGCCGCCCACCCGTTCCACGACAGCATCGTCGACAAGCTGGACCGGTGGGCCGGCGCCACCAACTTCTACGCCTCGACCTACGGCGGGCTCTACCTGGACTGGATCGGCCACCTGGGCACCTACCGCGACTTCCCCGGCTCCCCGTCGTGGCACTACACGGCCCGGGCCTGGGACATCTCCAAGATCCAGTGGACCAACGGGGCCTCGGTCGACATCTGCCACGGAGCGCACGCCTCACCGGAGCGCAAGAAGCGCCGCCAGTACCTGGCCGTGGAGGCGCTGCTGCGCCGCCACTTCCGCACCGTGCTCAACGGCTACTACAACGCCGCCCACGAGACGCACTTCCATGTCGACAACGGCTGCGAGCTCGAGCCGATGAACACGTCGCTCACGTCCCACACCCTGTTCATGCAGCTGGTCGCCAACGACCTCATGAACAAGTCCCTGGTGGTCGACGGGGTGTGGGGCCCGGCGACCGAATCGGCCTTCTGGGAGATGAAGACCGTGCTCAACATGACGTGCCTTCATCCCCGCAACAACGTGAGCCACTACGTCACCCTGCTCAACTACATCGCCAGGCACGGCTTCGGCAACCACTCGCTTGGCGTGTACAAGTACCCGCTTTGCACCTGATCGGCGGCACTCGGCGACGGCTGCGGGTTTCGGCGGGCTGCGCCGCCCTGGTGATGCTGGCCGCCGCATGCAGTGGAGCCGCCGAAGCCCCACCGACCTCGGCCACGGGGGGCGGGTCATCGACCACCAACCCCGCACCAATGTCGACCAGCCCCACGGTGCCAACCACGAGTACTTCCACGAACCCGGGGTCAACCACCGCCACTGACCCGGGGTCCACCACCGCCACCCCGTCGACCTCGACGGCGCCGGTCGAGCCGGCGCCGCGCCCGCAACGATGGTTCGGGGTGCGGGAGGGCGCCGTGGTGGTCGCTGGAGAGGATTCCGAGGACCCCGTGGTCGAGCCGGGCGCCTTCGACGACTTCGGGGCCGAGCCCACCCTGGTGCGGCTCGGTGCCGAGACGCTGTTCCTCAGCCTGTGCTGCGAACCGGCGGAGGGGCTCATCGCCGCCGTGGATCTGGCCACCGGAACGCTGTCCGACTTCGGGGTGGGGGTGGCTTCGTCGGCCACCGCCGAGGACGTGTGGCTGCGGGTGCTGACCAACGGGATGCAGGTGTCGGTGGAGGCACCGGGGGCCGAGGCGGTGACCACGGCGGCCAGGGAGTTCTTGATGCCCAGCCGCAGCGCTCTGGCCCCCGACGCCGGGCTGATGGCGGTGCTCGGGGTCGGCGTCGGGGAGGATGTGCTGCTGGCGGTGGAGCCGGGCACACCGTTCCTGGAGGACGGCGTCGAGCTGGCCCGCGGCGCCCAGGACGAGGTCACCCCCAACAACCCGGTGATCGACGCCGCCGGTCGGGTGTGGTACGTCGAGGACGAGCGGGCGGCCGGGGCGCGCAACCAGGGGGTAATCGTCGACGCGGCATCGGGCGAGGTTATCGAACGCTTCGAGTACCCCAAGGACGTGCTCGACCAGGACTTCGACGGCTCGGGGCAGTGGCTCATCGTCGTCTTCGAGGACGGCACCCTGGGGTGGCGATCGATCAGCGGAGAATCCGGCGAGCTGCCCGGCGCCGGCTGGATCACCGCCGACTGGTAGCGATCCTCAGCGGTCCCTGGTAGCCAGGTCGCGGAAGGCGTCGGGCACCGAACCGGTCCGTCCCCCCAGCACCAACGAGGCCGGTCCCACGGCATCGGTCCCGAACCGCGAGCGGAGGGCGTCGATGGCCAGGTCGAGCTCGTGGCGGGCCCGCTCCTGGACCGACCCGGCCCGCTGCACGCCCTCGCCTGGCGCCTCCCCGAACGGCAGCTCCAACTGGAGGTGGGGCGACGAGGACAGCTGCGACACGGCGATCCCCAGCAGGTTGATCACCCGCCCCGCCGCCACCGCGGCGATACCTTCCTCGGCCAGCCGCACCGCCAGGCTGACGATCGCCGGGGTGGTGGCGATGGGGGCCTTGAGGGTGGCGCTGCGGGTGATGGCGGTCATGTCGTCGAAGCGGATCCGGGCGGTGACCGTCCGCCCCGCCAGCTCCTTGGCACGCAGCCGCCGGCCCACCCGGTCGGCGAGGTCGACGAGGACGCGGTGGCGCACCGCCGGGTCGGTGCCCCCTCGCCCGAACGCCGACTGGGCACCCACCGACTTCACCCGGTGGCTGGTGACCACAGGGCGGGGATCGCGGTTCCACGCCAAGGCGTGCAGGTGCCCGCCCGCCGACCTGCCCAGGTGGTGGCGGAGGGTGGTGGGGTCGGTATTGGCCAGTTGGCCAACGGTGCCGATGCCCAACTCGCCGAGCCGGGTCTCGGTGGCCCTACCCACCCCCCAGATGGCTGTGGCCGGGAGGGCGTGCAGGAAGGCGATCTCGGTTGGCGGGTCGACCACCACCAGCCCGTCGGGTTTGGCGACCCGGCTGGCCACCTTGGCCAGGAACTTGGTGCTGGCCACCCCCACGGACAGCACCAGACCGGTGTCGTGGCGTACCCGTCGTCTCAGCTCGCCGGCGATGGCGACGCTGGAGCCGAACAGGTGGAGGGCGCCGGACACGTCGAGGAACGCCTCGTCGATGGAGATCTGCTCGACCACCGGGGTGAACTCGGCGCAGATGTCGAACACCGTGGTGGACAGCCGGGAGTAATCCTCGAAGTGGCCGCCGACCACGATGAGCCCCGGGCACAGCCGCCTGGCGACGGCGGTCGACATGGCGGAGCGGACCCCGAACCGGCGCGCCTCGTAGCTGGCGGCCATGATGACCCCTTCGCCCACCGCCATCGCCTTGCCCCGCAGCCTCGGGTCCCGGACCTGCTCGGCGGTGGCGTAGAAGGCGTCGAGGTCGACGTGGAGGATCGGGGGCGGGTCGGCGGTCACTCGAACAGGCTCGCCAGCAGGGCGCCGACGGTATCCGTGCCCGATGAGGTAGCGGCGGCGGCGTCGGGTTCGGGCACAGAGTCAAGCCCGGCCACCATGGTCTCGAAGTGCTCGGTGACCGGTTGCAGAAATCGGCTCAGCGGTGCGTAGGAGTGGCGGTCGTCGCCGCCGAAGCGGCGGTGGTAGAACCGCTGCGGGAACGACACGTGGAGGTGGTCCCGCGCTCTGGTCATGGCCACGTACAGCAACCGGCGCTCCTCCTCGACCCCTCCCGGGTCGCCCAGCGCCATGTCGGACGGGATGTTGCCGTCGGCGGCGTGGATGACGAACACCGCATCCCATTCACCCCCTTTGGCGGAGTGGATGGTGGACAGCACCAGGTAATCGTCGTCGAGGTGGGGAGGTCCCGCCAGGTCCGAGGTGGACACCGGTGGGTCGAGGGTGAGTTCGGTGAGGAACCGGCTGCGGTTGGTGTACCCGGCGGCCAGCCCGGCCAGGTGCTCCAGGTCGCCGAGGCGGACGGCGGCGTCGTCGTAGCGGGTGTCGGCCACCATCGCCAGGAAGGGGAGGAGCCGGTCGATCTGCACCGCCGGGCCCGGCTCCCATTCGGCGGTCCCCCTGGCCTCGGTGAGGGCATGACGCAGCTCGTTCACGGCCGCTCGGGCCTGCACCGGCACGTCGAGCGGCATCCGGCAGAACCCGGTGAGCAGGTCGGTGCCGTCACTGGTGGCGGTGGCGGTGGCCGTATTCATGAGCCGCACCGCCGTTGCCGGTCCCACCCCGGGGATGGCGTCGCACACCCGGTGCCACGCCAGGCCATCACGGGGGTTGTCGAGGATCCGCAGCAACGCCAGCAGGTCCTTGACATGGGCCGCCTCCAGGAACTTGAGCCCCCCGTACTTGACGAAGGGGATGTGCCGCCTCGCCAGCTCCAGCTCGAGCCCGTCGGAGTGGTGCCCGGTGCGGAACAGCACCGCCTGGTCATGGAGGGCGATCCCCTCCTCGCGGTGGGCGAGCACGGTGTCGCACACGAAGTCGGCCTGGGCCGCCTCGTCGAAGCAGGTGACCAGCCGGGGGAGCGGCCCGGCGGGCCGTGACGAGCGCAGCCGCTTGGGATACAGCTCGGCGGAGGCGGTGATGACGGCGTTGGCGGCGGCCAGGGTCTGCGGTGTCGAGCGGTAGTTCTCCTCCAAGGTGACCACGGCTGTCCCGGGGAAGTCGGCGGGGAACCGGGAGATGTTCACGATGGAGGCCGCCCGGAATGAGTAGATGGCCTGGGCATCGTCACCCACCACGGTGATGTTGCCGCCGACCCCGCACAGCCGCGTCAGGATTGCCGCCTGGAGGTGGTTGGTGTCCTGGTACTCGTCGACCAGGACGTGGTCGAAGCCGGCGGCGACGGTGGCCCCGGCGGCGGTGTCGAGCAGCGCCCACCAGTACAACAGCAGGTCGTCGTAGTCCAGTACCTGCTGGTCCAGCTTGCGGCTGCGGTAGGTGGCGAAGATCTGTTTCAGCCCCTCGCCGTGTTCGGCGCACCACGGGAAACGTTCCCGCACCACCTTGTCAAGCTTCTCCTGCTCATTGACGGTGCGCGAGTAGATGGCGGCCACCGTCTCGGCACGGGGGAACCGCACCTTGCCATCACCGAACCCCAGCTCGGTGCGCACCATCCCCATCATGGCCTCGGTGTCGCCCTGATCGAGCACGGTGAACCCGGGGTCGATGGCGACGGCGGTCCCGTGGCGGCGGAGCAGCCGGTTGGCGATGGAGTGAAAGGTGCCTCCCCACACCCGCCCCGTCGATCGATCGGCGATGAGCGACCCGGCGCGGCGCATCATCTCCTGGGCAGCCCGCCTGGTGAAGGTGAGCAGCAGGATCCGCTCGGCCGGTGTGCCCTGCTCGATGAGCCACGCCACCCGGCTGGCCAGCGTCCTGGTCTTGCCTGAGCCGGCGCCGGCCACCACCAGCAGCGGACCGTCACGGTGGGTGACCGCCCGCCGCTGATCGGGGTTCAGGTCGTCGAGCCAGCTGGTCTGCGGAGTCTCGCCCCTGGCGAACATATGTTCGTCACGATAGCGGTCCGCCCATCCAGGGCGGGGAAATGGAAGGAACCAAGCGGTCTGCTTCAGCCACCACATGCGTGTTCTTGGTCCGGTTTGGGGGTGTCCGAGGG
>JACDBE010000204.1 GCA_013695075.1 Acidimicrobiia bacterium | reverse complement strand
CATCGAGAGCGTGTCGCGACGGTCGGCGGTGCCGCCTTCGCTGGCCGAGGTGCTGTCGTGACGCCGGCGGTGCGGGCGGCGTTACGGGTGGCCCGCCGTTCGGCGCGGCGCGACTGGAAGCGCACCGGGTTCGTCGTGGCCCTGATTGCCATGCCGGTAGCCGTGGCCATCGTGGTCGCCGGGATCACCAGATCCAACCAGATCGACCCGGAGACGCAGGTGGCGAGCCGGTTCGGCTCGGCCACGCTCCGGGTGGAGGGATACTCCATGAGCCGTGGCGGGGTGGCGCGGGCGATCGACGATGTCGTGCCGGCAGAGGCACCGTCGCTGGTGTTCCGCAGCATCTGGATGCGGGTCGGCGGATCCGACGGTGCCCTGGTGGAGGACCTCGACATCGCTCATCCGCTTGCCGTCGGGATGCTCACCCTCGTCGAAGGAACGGCTCCGGGCGGTGCCGGCGAGGTCGCCATGTCCGCCTCGCTGGCCGACCGGCTCGGGGTGGGTCTCGGCGACCAGGCATCGTTCCCCCTGGAGGGAACCGAGCGGCGGTTGACGGTGTCCGGCATCGTCGTCGACCCGGCCTACTACGACAGCCAGCGCCTACTGTTCACCCCGGAAGGGTTCGATGCCATCGTCTCCGCGGGGGGGCGGGAGCAGATGTCGGCGGTGGCGCTGGTCGATGCCGCCAGCCCGGACCAGGCTGCGCGGGCGATCAATGATGTCCAAGAGCGGCAGTGGGAAGAGGCGACCTCCGCCTTCCCGCCCGAACTCACGAACATCGCCGGACCCGAAATACTGTCCCTGCTCACCGGTGACGAGATCGAGGCGTTGGTGGAGCTGGCACCCACCGTCTCGTACGAGCAGCTGAGGTTGGCGCTGTCGGACCTGGTGGGCGAACGGACCCAGGTCACATCTGGAGGGCTGTGGGCGGAGAGCAGCCGAGAGGCTCTCGCCGCCCATGGCAACCAGAGCGTGCTCAGCACACCGTCGGTCGTGGGGACGCTGGTGGGCGCACTGCTCCTCGCCGAGGTGGCGCTGGTGGCGGGGGCGGCATACGCCACCGGGACGCGGCGGCGGCTGCGGGAGATCGGCTTGTTGACGGCCAACGGAGCCACCGATCGGCACGTGCGCCTGATCGTGATCGGCGAGGGTCTGGTCGCCGGGGTTCTGGGCGCCGCCATCGGGATCGGGATGGGGCTGGTCGTGCTGTCGCTGGGCACGCCCATCCTCCAGGACTTCGCCCGCAAGCTGCTGGTGGGGCCACCGGTCTCGGCGGTGGACGTCGTTGCCCCGGCACTGGCCGGGATCGCCGCCGCCACCGTTGCCGCCTGGCTCCCCGCCCCCACCGCGGCCCGGGTGCCCACCATCACCGCCCTGCAGGGGCGGATGCCGCTGTCGGCACCGCCGCGCTGGATAGTTCCCCTGGGGGTGGCGCTCACCGGGTTGGGGACCTTCCTGCTGGTCGTTGCCAGGACGGCATTGGGAAACGAGGCCGTTGCCCAGGCGGGCATTGCGGTGGTGCTGATGATCGGCGGGTTCGTCCTGCTCGCCGGCCCGATGGTGGCCGGAGCGGGTCTGCTCGCCGACCGGGTCCGGGCAACATGGCGCCTGGTGCTCCGCGATTCGGCCCGACAGCGCACCAGGGCGGCGGCGGCGGTGGCGGCGATGATGGTAGTGCTCATCGCCCCGGTGGTGATGGCCGCATCGCTCTCCACCAACCAGCGACGTGACCTCATCTACGGGTCCCCCAGCCCGGTAACCGGGTGGTGGTCAACAGGTACGACGCGGTGGGCGTGGTGATCGACCTCACCGCCCAGGATGTGACCAGGGTGCTGGCGGTGCTCCCCGACGCCGCCGTGGTCCGGTTCCACACCGTGGTGGTGCCCGCCGACCTGGCCACCCGGGGGATCACCGAAGACATCGATCCTGCCGAATTCGAATCGATGCCGGTGGCCGTCGGCTCGGCAGCGCTGGCGGAGGCGCTGGACACCCCGGCCATCACCGAGCACCTCGCCGCCGGTACGCCGGTGGTACTGGGCATCGAGGATCGACCCACGGCGGTGACCCTCGACGGCCGTTCGTTCCCGGCCAGGGAGCT